>VBAO01000244.1 GCA_005883865.1 Candidatus Segetimicrobium genomatis | reverse complement strand
GATTCCTCCCCGCGGCGATCGAGAGCGTGCTCGCGCAGACCTACCCCCATGTTGAGCTCATCATTGCCGACGACGGCTCGACGGACAAGAGCCTGGACATCGCCCAGGGCTACGCCTCACGCCATCCCGACCGTGTGAAGGCGTTCAGTCACGATGGGCATGCCAATCGTGGCATCTCCGCCACAAGCAACCTCGCCCTGCGGAAATCGAGCGGGGACTACTGGTGCGGGCTCTCCTCCGACGACACATTCATGCCGGAGAAAGTGGAACGGCAGGTGGTGTTTCTGGAGCAGCACCCTGAGATCGGGATGGTGTACGGTCGGGCGGTCTCGATCGATGCCGGTGGCCGAGCGCTGGGGGTGGAGCTGTTCAGGGATCCCCCGCCGGCGCGGGATCCGCTTCCCCTGCTCCTCGAGAGGAATTGGATCTGCGGGTCGACCGTCATGGCGCGCCGCGAGTGCTTCGTGACGATCGGTCTGCACGATGAAGGCGTCATGTACAGCGACTGGGACCTGTGGGTCCGGATCGTGGCCCGCTTCGGGATGGCGTTCCTGGCGCGCCCGCTCGCGCAGTACCGGGTGCACGCAACAAACAGTTCCCTGGGGGTGCCGCCGGAGACCCAGCTCGCGCGCCATCTCGAGCTGATGGAGGCGCTCGAGCGGAAGGCCCCGGCGATCGGCGGAGGCCTCGCCCGCCCCTTTGCCAGGGCGTTGATCGAGCTCCAACTCGCCTTCCTATTCTATTGTGCGGGAGACCGGGGGGCCGCGGCCCGAGCCTTCAGGGCCGCCGTCGACATCGACGCGTCGATGTTTCACAGCGTGCGGTTTCTTGCCGGATGGCTCATTCGCCGCCGCTACGAGATGGGGTCTTTTACCCCCGCTCCGCCCGACGGATTCCTCACCTGGTTTGCCGAACAGGCGGTCCCGCGCGGCGCCTCCCTGCGGTCCTGGCGCCCTCTGCTTGCCGCGTTCCTGGCGACGCAGAACGTCGCCGCGCGACGCTGCGGGCGGCGTGTCAGGTCCCTGCTGGCCCGCATCCCCTGAGCACGACGACGCGAGTCCTCCACGTGGTCCCGATGTCATGCGGTGATCGAGTTTGGGGCACCAGTCCTGTCATAGGCTCGTTGCGGAACGCCCCCTGAGTACCGGAAAACGCGATGCCTGCTCAACGTAGCGCCCGAACGTCCCTGACCTCCGGCCGTCCGAAGGAGGCGCGCCTCCGCGGGGCCTCGCTGGTCAGCGTGTGCATCCATTCATTCAATCATGCGCCGTTCCTCCCCACGGCCATCGAGAGCGTCCTGGCCCAGACCTATCCCCACGTTGAGGTCGTCATCGTCGACGACGGCTCGACGGACAAGAGCCTGGAGGTCGCCCGGGGCTACGCGGCGCGCTTCCCGGGGCGGGTGAAGGTGTTCACCCACGATGGGAACGCGCATCGCGGCATCCCGGCCACGGCCAACCTCGCTGTTCAGAAATCGGGCGGCCCTTACTGGTGCGGGCTCTCCTCCGATAATGCGTTCGTGCCGGATAAGGTGGAACGGCAGGTGGCGTTCCTGGAGGAGCATCCTGAGGTCGGGATCGTGTACGGCCCGGCGAAAGTGATCGATGCAACGGGTCACGTATTGGGCTTCACGTTCGTCAGAGACCTGTCGCGCGAGCCGGATGCGCTGCCGGCCCTGCTGGAGGGGAACTGCCTGCAGGGACAGACCGTCATGCTTCGCCGCGAATGTCTTCAAAAAGTGGGTCTCGAGGACGAAAACCTCACGTACAGCGACTGGGAGCTGTGGATCCGGATCGCGGCCCACTACAAGGTCGCGTTCCTGCCGGGGCCGGTTGCGTACTACCGGGTCCACACGACGAACACCTCGGTCGAGCAACCGCTTGAGGTCCAGCGCGAGCGGCACCTCGAGGTGATGAGGACGATCGAGGCGAAGGCCCCGGTGATCGGCGGGGGCCTGGCCCGCCCGTTCAACAGGGCGATGGTCAAGCTGCACCTCGCGTACCTCTATTTTTGCGCGGCCGATCCGGACAGCGCGGCCCGGGCGATCAGCGCCGCTCTGGAGATCGAACCCGCCGTGCTGCTCGATTATCGGTTTCTCGCCGGATGGCTCATTCGCCGGCAGCGCGAAGTGGCGCTGTTTACGCGCTCCGAGGCGAGAGACTACATCGGCTGGTTCACCGAGTATGCGACCGCCCACGTTCCCCCCGGTATGCGCCGGACGGGGTCTCTTGATCCGATCTGGCGTCTCAAGTTCGCGCTGCTCCTCGGGAAGTACGGCTTTGTCGTACGGCAGCTGCTGCGCCGCGGGGAGCTGCTCTTGGACGCCCTTCGGGCAGGGCGGCAGTGATGTCCTTCCACGGGGGCCGCCTTGGGGATTTGGGCGCCTCCTGATCGGGGCGTGTGGCAGGGCCGCCGCGCCGCCGGGTCTCGACGATGAAGGTCCTGCATGTGGTGCGGCAATTTCACCCGTCCGTCGGCGGGATCGAGAGGACGGTCCTCGCGCTGTGTGCGCAGTTGGGGCGGCGGGGGTACGAGTGCGAGGTTGTCACCCTCAACCGCCTCTGGAACGATCCGCGGCCTCTGCCCCCAACGGACAGCGTCGATGGCCTGCCCGTGAGCCGGGTTCCGTTCGTGGGGGGCCGCCGGTACTTCCTCGCGCCGGGGGTGCTCCGGCGCGCGGCCGGCCATTCGATCATTCACATCCACGCCATCGACTTTTTCGTCGATTTTCTCGCCGCCACCAGGTGGCGCCACCGGACGCCGCTGGTCGTCTCCACGCACGGAGGCTTTTTCCACACCGCGTGGGCGATGGCCGCCAAGCGAATCTACCACCACACCATCACCCGGCTGGCCCTGACCCAGGCGGCCCGGGTCATCTGCACGAGCGCGCAGGACGACCGGCGCTTTGCGCCGATCGTGCCGGCCCGCAAGCGGGTGACGATCGGCAACGGCGTCGAGGACGCCTTCTTCGAGGTCCGAAAATCGGTCGACCCCGGCCTCCTGCTCGCGGTGGGGCGCATCGCCCCGCACAAGCGCATCGATCGGGTGATCGACCTGCTCCCGGAGATTCGCCAGAAGGTCCCCTGGGCCCGGCTCGTCGTGGTGGGGCCGGACGGTGATGGCCTGCGCGCGTCGCTCGAGGCACGGGCGCGCGCTCGGGGCGTGGCGGACGCCGTGACGTTTGCCGGGACCCTGGCCCCGCGGGGTCTCCGGGCCGCGTTGGGCCGGGCGCACGTCGTGCTGGCGCCGTCGGAGTACGAGGGGTTTGGGATCGCCGTCCTCGAGGCGATGGCCACGGGGACCCCGGTCATCGCCAACGGTATCGAAGCGCACCGCGAACTGATCGAGTCCGGTGTGAATGGCCTCCTGGTGGACTTCGCCGACGCAGGGAACGCCCTCGGGGCCGTGGTGAATGCCCTGCAACTTCCGCCGCCCGATGTGGCCGCCTTGGGGGATCAGGCGCGCGCCGCTGCGGCCCGCTTCGCGTGGGACCGAGTGGTGGACCAGGTCGAGCAGGTCTATCGCGACACCGTGGCGGGAGGATGAGACCCTGAGCCCCGGCACCTCGTGGGGCCTCCCGCCCAGGGTCGCCATCGGGGATCTCCTCCTCGACAACCTGGACCTCTCCCAGGCCGTCGCCGCGGTGGAGCGCGCCATCGCCCGGGAGGCCCGCGGGTATGTCGTCCCGATGAACGTCGACCTCCTGCTCCAGTATCGCGAGAGCCCCGCGATGCGGGCCGCGTGCGACGGGGCGGCGCTCCGAGTGGCCGATGGCATGCCGATCGTCTGGGCCGCGCGCCTCTTGGGGCGACCGCTCCCTGCTCGGGTGGCCGGCGCCGACCTCGTCCCGGCCCTGTGTGAGATGGCGGCGGCCCGGGGGTACACGGTGTTCCTCTTGGGCGGCTGCACAGGCGTCGCCGATCAGGCCGCGGGTCTTCTTGCCGCGCGCTTTCCTGGGCTTCGGGTGGCCGGGACGCACACGCCACCCGACCGCTTCGCGCCCGACGGGACCGCCGCCCTGGCGGCCGTGCGGGCGGTCAACGCGTCGCGCCCGGCGCTGCTCTTCGTCGCGCTCGGCGCGCCGACGCAAGAGCTCTGGGTGCACCGGCACTGGGAGCGGTTAGACGCGACGGTCGCCCTGTGTTGCGGCGCCGCGCTGGATTTTGCCGCCGGCCGCCGATCCCGCGCGCCGATCTGGCTCCAGCGGGCTGGAGCGGAGTGGGCGTGGCGCCTGGCCCATGAGCCGGGGCGGCTCTGGAGGCGCTACCTCGTCCGGGACGCCGCGTTTATGGGCATATTCCTCAAGGAATGGTGGAGCGCGCGCAACCGGGTCTGCGGGAAGTAGCCGGCCGGGCGCCGTGGCTGCGCGGGTCCTGGTCGCTCTCGCGGGCTGCGGCGCGCGCCGTCTCACTGTTGGCGCTCGTGGCCGCCGACCTGGCCGTGCTGGCGTTCGCGATGAGCGCCGCCGTCGCGGTCCGCATCTCGATCCTCCCGGGATTGTCCCACGCCTTCTCCCGCCCGACCTACCCGCTCGCCCACTACCTGGGACTGTGGTGGATCCCCCTGGCCTACCTCGGCGCCCTGGCCTACGCGGGCCTGTACACCCGCCGCGACCCGTACTGGGAAGAGGTGCGCCGCTGCCTCATCGGCGCGACCGCCGGCGCCGTCCTGATCTTCGCCATCCTGTCGGCCGCCAAGATCGGCGGCGACGCTTCGCGGCCGGTGGTGGTCCTGGCCTGGGCGGTGTTGCTGGTGGCGCTGCCGCTGATCCGCGGCGCGGTCAAGGAAGCGCTCTTTACGATTGGGCTGTGGCGGAGGCCCGCGGTCCTTGTGGGCGAGGGCGCGCTCGCTCGGACCCTGGTCGGCGCGTTCCGCCGGCACCGGACGCTTGGATACGACGTGGTCGAAGTCGTCGCGGACCCGAGCAGGGCGCCGGAGCGGGCCGCGGCGTGCGGGGCCCGCGAAGTGATCCTCGCCATCCCCCAACTCGAGCGGGCCGAGTTCCTGCGCCTCGTCGAACGCCTGCGGGGGGTGACGGAAAACATCCTGATCGTGCCGGATCTCGCCGAGGCCCCGGTGCTCGGGGTCGAGGTGCTCGGCCTGATGGAAGACCGGGCGCTGCTCCTCAGGGTTCCCAACAACCTGCTCCGGCCGTGGAACCTCGCGATCAAGCGGGCGTTCGATCTCGTGGTGGGATCCCTCCTGGCGCTGGCCGCGCTCCCGCTCATCGTCGTCCTCGCGGTGGCCGTGTCGATCGATTCTCCCGGGCCGGTCCTCTACGTCGAGCCGCGGATCGGCCGCCGCCGGGTCCCCTTTGCCTGCTTCAAACTGCGCACCATGCTCCCGGATGCCGACCGTCTCCTCGAGCAGTACCTGGCGGGCCACCCGGAGGCCGCCTCCGAGTGGGCACGCTATCGGAAGCTGCGTTCCTACGATCCCCGGGTGACCCGTCTGGGAAGGTTCTTGCGGAAGTACTCGATCGACGAGATCCCCCAGCTGATCAACGTGGTCCGCGGGGAGATGAGCCTGGTCGGCCCGAGGCCGTATCTCCTGCCGGAGATGGCGGTGCTCGAAGGCGACAGCATCTGCGATGTGCGGCCGGGGATGACGGGCCTGTGGCAGGTCAGCGGCAAGAACGCGCTCGAACTGCGGGAGCGGGCGAGGCTGGATCGATGGTACGTCAATAACTGGTCGCTGTGGCTCGACGTGATCGTTCTGGCAAAGACGCTCCCCGTGATCGTCCGTTCGGAGTAGGCGAGGGCTCGGCCCAGGCGGTGACCGCCCGGGGGGTGTCTACGAGCCGCGTCTACGAGGTGTCTAAGACAGGAAGGTTTGCGGCATATCTTCGACGGGATGGTTCTGCGTTTGACCGAACTAGTTTTCCTGATGCGGCGCCAAACGGTTGTTCGCATTCGAAAGCAGGACAGTTAAGCCAAAAGGTCGAATAAGGGTTCGTGTAATCGGCGAGGAGGCCGCCTGGGCATGGGTTTGTTCGGGAGCCGCGCAAACATCGGCCTGGACCTTGGCAGCCATACGCTCAAGGCGGTTGAGGTGGTCTCCATCGGCGGGGGGGGATACAAGGTCACGCGCCTGGGAGTGGCCCCGACCCCGGCCGGAGCGGTAGCCGACGGCGTCGCTGCCGGCGCTGAGGCGCTGTCCGCGGCGATCAGGAGCCTGCTGTCCACCGCCGGGATACGTGGCAGCCGGGTCGTGACCGCGCTCGGGGGCGAGGCCGTCATCGTCCGCGAGTTGAAGCTCCCCCAGATGCCGGACGCGGAGCTGGAGCAGGCCGTCGCCTACGAAGCCGAGCGTTACCTGCCCTACGGGGTCCGCGAGGTCAGCCGGGACTTCCAGGTCTTGGGGAAGGCGCCCGAGGAGGGGCAGATCGAGATCCTCCTCGTGGCGGCGCGCAAGGAGGTCGTGAACCGCCAACTGGCCGCCCTGCAGATGACCGGTCTCTCGGCGACGATCCTCGATGTCGCCCCGTTCTCGATGCTCCGCGCGGTCGGCCGGCGGGACGGCCAGGGAACGGTCGTGTACGTCGACCTGGGTGCGGAGAGCTCCGACATCATCATTATGGAAGCCGACCGCCTGCGCCTTGCGCGGAACATCTCCACCGGGGGCAACGCGGTGACCAAGGCGATCGCCGAAGCGATGTCGCTCGAGATCCCTGCGGCCCAGGCGCTCAAGGAAGAGCGGGCGCAGCTGCTGTTGGAAGGCCAGCAGCCCCCGGACACGACGATCACGCATCTGCACGAGGCGATTCTTCCTGTGGTCAACAGCATCTTCACCGAGGTCCGCCGCTCCCTCGACTACTACCAGACGCGGTCGCGCGGCCAGACCATCACCAAGGTCGTGCTGACCGGGGGCACCGCGAAGCTGCGGAACCTTCCCGCGTTTCTCAGTGAGGAGCTCGGGCTGCCCGTGGAGATCGCCAACCCCTTCGCCACCTTCAAGGCGGAGGCGGCGGTCCAAAAGGAGTACCTGAACGAGATCGCTCCGATGATGGCGGTCGCCGTCGGCCTGGCCCTGAGGGGGGAGTAACCGCGATGATCACGATCAACCTCCTCGCCCCAGGGAAACGCCGGCCTACGCGTCTGGCCCCCACCGGGATCCTGCCGATCCTCGGGATCGGCGCCGTCATCTTCGTCCTCGTGATGTTCAGCATCTACCTGAGCGACCGGGCGGCGTCCACCCGCGCGCAGTTGAACGCCGTCAACAAGCAACTCGAGGCCCTCGGGCCGGTCACCCAGCAGGTCCAAAAGCTCGAGCAGACCATCGCCACCCTCAAGGCTCGTCAGGGCCAACTCAGCGAGTTGCTGGCGATGCAGCTGCCCGCATCGGTGTCGCTCGATGCGCTGAAGACCGTCATCCCGCGCGATGTCTGGGTGACCAGCGTCGCGACCCAGGAAGGCCGGAATGTCGTGTTCGATGGGTACACGTTCACCTACAAGTCCGTGGCGCAGTTCATGGTCGCGTTGCGGGAATCGGAACGGTTCCGGAATATCGATCTCACCACCACGCAGAAGGACCACATCGGGTTGCGGGAGGTGGTGAAGTTTACGATCACCGGGGAGCTGGCGGCCGGCCCGCCCAAGACGGGGGTCACTCCCCAGGGGCCAGCCCCGTCCCGCCCGGGTCCCCCGTCGCAGGGCCACGCCCCCCTGGGCACCGGAGACACCCAATGAAGCAACTCCAAGGGCGCGAGAGAGCGATCCTGTGGGTGCTCATCCTGCTGGTGGCGGTGGGAGGCTTTTACAACTTCGTCTACTCGCCGAAGACGAAAGAGATCGCCGCCCTCACGAAGCAGCTGAAGCCCAAGCAGGACGAGCTGAAGCGGGTGCAGGCCCAGGCGGCGCGCAAGGACGAACTCGAACGGCAGCTGGCGGACCTGCAGGTCCAGGTTCGGGAGATCGAGGCGAAGCTTCCTTCGAGCAGGGAGATCCCCCTGCTGCTCGTGCAGCTCGAGAGGCTCGCCGGGCAGGTCGGAGTGGATCTGACCCTCATCAAGCCGTCCCAGCCGGCGCAGGCCACCCAGGCCCCGAAGCCCGGGACGGCGGCCGCCGGCGCGGCTGCGGCTCAAGCGGCGGGCCTTCAGTCGTTTGGCCTGGAACTCAATGCCGAGGGCAGCTTCGACATGGTTGAAAACTTCCTGCGGGGGATCGAGACCTTCCCGCGGTTCATCGCGATGAACGGCATGGGGATGACCCCGCTGCCGCCGAGGCCCGGCGAGAGCCCGCTGCGGCCCCGGCTGTCCGTCAGGGTTGCCGCGAACGCCTACTTCGTCCCGGGAAGCGGTGCAGGCCGATGAAGAGGCGGGTGCTGCGGCTGGTGGTGGTCCTCCTCCTCGGGGCGGCGGCCTTCATGGTGTACCGCAACATGGGGACCCTGAAGCTGCGGGGTCTGCCGAGGTCCCCGTCTGTGCAAGTCGCCACACCGGCGCGGCCCGGCCAGGTCCCGGTACCCGCTGCGCGGCCGGCCGCCCCGCCGGCTGCGGGCGCACCAGGCGCGGGTCAGGTCCCGCCGCCCATCGCTCCGTCTACCGCTCCACCTGTCGGTCCCTCTGCTGGAGGCACCCCGGGCGGCCCGTCATCGATGGCGACTCCACCCAGGGCCCCCGGGACCCCGCCGGCGGCGGGAACGGCGGCTCCTCCCGGCGCCCCTCCCGCAGGCGCACCGCCGAAAGCCGGACCGCCGGGGCCGGCTCCGCAGGGTGCTCCCGTGCCCGGGCTTCCGGTCCCGACCAACGTGGCCTCGACCGCGGCGAATCCCAACACCGAAGCCGCCCTGGTCGGCAAAGGCGAGCAGGGCCGTACCGATCCATTTTCGCCCCTGGCGACGCAGGAGGGAAGCGGAGGCCCCCTTCCGCCGCTTCCGTCCGGTCAACTCCCGGTGCCGCCGGGGTTTGTTGGCGGTCCGGGTGGGCCGGGCACGCCTCCCCCGCTTGGCGTCGGGATGCGGGTCGCGGGGATCATGGGT
>VBAO01000440.1 GCA_005883865.1 Candidatus Segetimicrobium genomatis | reverse complement strand
CATTTTGTCCTCGAGCAGATCGCCGCGGTGGGGATCCGGGATGTGGGGATCATCATCTCCCCGGAAACCGGCGCGGCGGTCCGCGCGGCGATCGGGGGCGGAGAGCGGTGGGGGATCCAGACGACCTACATCCCCCAGGAGTCCCCGGGGGGGTTGGCGCACGCGGTGCGCACCGCGCAGGCGTTCCTCCAAAACAGCCCCTTCCTGATGTTCCTCGGCGACAACCTCATCCAGGGCGGGATGCAGCATCTCCGGGATCGTTTCACGACGGGCGCAGCCGAGGCGCTCATCCTGCTCAAGGAGGTCGCCGACCCCCGGCAGTTCGGCGTGGCCGTCCTCAACGGCGACGGAAGCGTCCAGACGCTCGTCGAAAAGCCGCGGATCCCGCCGAGCAACCTGGCGCTCGTCGGCGTGTACTTGTTCCGGCCGGCCATCCACGCGGCGATCGGCCGGATCCGGCCGTCGGCGCGCGGCGAGCTCGAGATCACGGATGCGATTCAGGAGCTGCTCCGTGACGGGGGGCGGGTCGACGCCGTCCGCCTCGAGGGGTGGTGGCTGGACGCCGGGAAGAAGGACGACCTCCTCGGGACCGTGGACGACCCGGAGGCCGTGACCGGGCGCGTCGAGATCGGGGCGATGACCACGGTGGAGCGCAGCGTCATCCGCGGGCCGGTGGTCATCGGCGAGCGGTGCCGCGTTCAGGGCGCGTTCATCGGTCCCTACACCGCGATCGGGGACGACACGACGATCGCGCAGACCAGCATCCAGCATTCGGTCGTGCTCGATCACTGCCGTCTCGATGGCGTCGATCGGGTCGAGGACAGCGTGCTCGGGCGCGGGGTGACGATCACGCGGGCCACCGACGGCCCGAAGGCCCTTCGGGTGTTCGTGAGCGACGACTCGCAGATCTCGCTCTGACGTCCCCGATGGCGTTGCTCTCGATCATCGTGCCCACCTACAACGAGGCCGAGAACATCGGGCGGCTCGTGGGGCGCATCTCGGACGCGCTCGCCGGCCTCGACCATGAACTGGTGGTGGTCGACGACAGCACGGACGGGACGGACCAGATCCTCGCGACCCTGGCGGGCCGGGCCCCCCGCCTGCGCGTGGTCCACCGCGAGTCGCGGACCGGGCTCGCCTCCGCGGTGGTCGACGGGATCGCCGTCGCCCGGGGCGACGTGCTCTCGGTGCTCGACGCCGACCTGCAGCACCCCCCGGAAGTCCTTCCGGCGCTCGTCCGGGCCATTCAGGACACCGGGGCGGACCTGGCGATCGGGAGCCGCTACATCCCGGGCGGCGGGTCCGAGTTCACGCTGCCGCGGCGCGTCATCTCCCGGGGCGCGATCGCGCTGGCGCAGATCCTGCTCCGGCGCGCGCGCAGCGTGTCGGATCCGGTCTCGGGGTTCTTCGCGTTCCGCCGCGGGGTGGTCGAGGGTGTCGTGCTGCGCCCCCTCGGCTACAAGATCCTGCTCGAGATCCTGGTCCGGGGGCGGATCTCCCGGGTGGTGGACGTTCCCTACCATTTTGAAGCCCGGCCCGCCGGCCAGAGCAAGCTCACGCTGGCCCAAAACTGGGCGTACCTCCGCCATCTCTTCCTTCTGTGGAAGGAACAGCCGCCCTCTCCGCCGCTGGAGCGCGTCGTCTTTTCCGGGTGAACGACACGGTCGCGCAACGCGCGGTGGCCCGGCGCCGGGAGTTCGTCCGGTATCCTCACGAAGGCCCCGTCCCGGAGGTCGACATCATCGGCGACTGTGGCGGTGCTGCGTCCCCCCGAGTCTCCGTCATCATCCCGGTCGCGGACGGGACCCGAAGCCAGACCCTCGAGCGATTGCTCGAGCAGCTGCGCGTCCAGCGGTTTCGGGAGTTCGAGGTGATCGTCGTGCGGGGCGACCGGCGGCAGGGACGGGCGATCAACACGGGGGCGGCCATCGCCCGGGGAGACATTCTGGTCACGATGGACGACGACACCCGGCTCGGAGACACCGCCGTGCTCGAGGTCCTGGTTCGGACCCTGGATGGCGACGCGACGATCGGCGCCGCGGGGGTGCCGAATCTGGTCCCCCAAGACGCCCCCCCGATCGTCCGGCGGGCGCTGCGTGAGATTCCCAGGCGCAGTTGTTCTACCGCGTCGGAGGCGAGCACGAGCAGATCCCCCGCGGGCTCGACCCCTACCTGCGCCGGGAGGTGCGCCGGCTCGGCTGCCGGGTGGTCGTGGTGCCCGGCGCATCCATCCACCACGTCCTGCCGCCGACCGTGCCGCGGATCCTGCGCCTGTTCGTTCGAAACGGCATCAGAGCCGCCTACGTCAAGAAGTTCTATCCGGAGTACGTGATCGAGCAGGCGACCACCCACGGCGAGGCCGTTCCCGAGGAGACCGGGCTCCCGCGCCGGGCGGGCCGGTTCGTGCTGCACCTGGCCGGCGCCGTGGCCTCGGGCAGGTGGATCTACCTGGGCACGCTCGTCTCCTACGCGCTGGGGTACCTCTGGGGGCTCGCGACGCTCCGGAAGGATTCGCTCTAGCACCCGCCCCACGTATCGCCCTCAAACGACTGAGTTCCGGGTTCGAAAGAATGAGGGGAATTCCCTCAATCGACGGGTACACGCCTGCGGGTGAAACCGCTAAGGTAGATGAGGATCCCATCGATGCGAAACCTCGTCACCGGCGGAGCCGGCTTCATCGGATCGCACCTCGTGGACGCCCTGCTGGCGCGCGGGGACGAGGTATGGGCGATGGACAACCTCTCCACCGGCCGCATCGAGAACATCGATCACCACCTCTCCCACCCCCGGTTCAAGCTGATCACGGACTCCATCCTGGACCGTCCGGTGGTCGGGGAGATGGTGGCCGCCTGCGATGCGGTGTACCACCTCGCGGCCGCGGTCGGCGTCAGGTACATCGTGAACGACCCTCTCCGGGGGATCATCATCAACGTGCAGGGCACCGAGAACGTCCTCGCGGCCGCCTACGCGCACCGCCGGAAGGCCGTCATCGCGTCGTCGTCGGAAGTCTATGGGAAGAGCACGAGGGTCCCGTTGCGCGAGGACGACGACCGCGTGCTCGGGCCGACCACGATCAACCGGTGGTCGTACGCGTCCTCGAAGGCGATCGACGAACACTTCGCCCTGGCGTACGCGGCCAAGGGGCTGCCGGTGTCGGTCCTGCGGTTCTTCAACTGCTACGGGCCCCGGATCCACTCGAACGGATACGGGACCGTCATCGCCCGGTTCGTCAGGCAGGCGCTCAACGGCGAGCCCATCACCGTCCACGGGGACGGCCGGCAGACGCGCTGCTTCACCTTTGTCGCCGACATGGTACGGGGCCTGCTGGCGGCCGGCAGCGTCCCCGGGGCGCACGGCCGCGTGTTCAACCTCGGCACCACGCACGAGATCACCGTCCTCGAGCTCGCCCACCTGGTCAAGACCCTCAGCGGGTCGACCTCGGAGGTGACCCTCGTCCCGTACGAGGACTACTACGGGCAGAGCTACGAGGACACCCGGCGACGCGTCCCCGACACGACGCGGGCGCGGGAGGTGCTGGGGTTTCTACCGCGGGTCTCGCTGGAGGACGGCTTGCGCCGGACGATCACCTGGTGCAGAGAGCACGATTTCGTCCCCCAGGCGGCGTCCGCGGTGCTCACCCCCGAGGCGATCTCGGTCCCATGATCGTCGCGATCCACCAGCCCCACTACCTTCCGTGGCTTCGCTACATCCACAAGGTCGCATCGTGCGACGTGTTCGTCGTCCTCGACGACGTCCAGTACACAAAGAACGGGTGGCAGAATCGCAATCGGATCAAGGGTCCCAACGGGCCCTTCCTGCTGACGGTTCCCGTCCGCGACGCCACGTTCCGGCCGATCACCGAGGTGGAGGTCGATCCCCAGATCTCCTGGCGGCAGAAGCACTGGAAGTCGATGCTCCTCAGCTACGCCAAGGCTCCATACTTCCCGCGCTGGCGGGACGCCTTCGAGGAGATCTACACCACCGAGTGGACCAGCCTCGCCTCGCTGAACCTCCGCGTCCTGGAGGCGCTGATCCGCGCCTTCGGGATCCAGACCCGGCTGGTGCGCAGCTCGGAGATCGGGGCGGCGGGTCAGGCGACCGAGCGCCTGATCAACCTCTGCCGGCGACTCGGCGCCACCCAGTACCTGACCGGGGCGTTTGCGGCTGAGAACCACATGGACGCAGCGGCGTTCGAGGGGTCGGGGATCGGCCTCCGCGTGCAGGCCTGGGAATGCCCGCGGTACCAGCAGCAGTTCACCGGCCAGGGCTTCTCCCCCGAACTCTCCGCGGTCGACCTCCTGTTCAATGAGGGACCGCGGAGCCTCGCGCTTCTGCTGGGAGAGGCCAGGCTCCCCGTGCGCGCGCTGGCTGTCTCCGTCCACTAAGGTCGAAGCAGAGACGCAGTGAATGCCATCCTGGAAAACATCATCCACACCGGAGTGGTCAGATCGCACCTCGATCGACCCCTGGAGGTCCATTCGGGCATCCAGGTCGAGGAGGGGCAGCGCCCAGGGTGAGCCTCGAAGTCGGGCTGGCCTATGGCATCTCCTCGCTGTTCATTTGCGAGGCGCTCGACAAGACGGCTCGTCATATCCTCATCGATCCCGACCAGTTTGGCGACACGTGGCAGGGGATTGGCCTGCTGAACTTGGAAAAGGCCGGCTACAAAGAGCAGATCGAGTTCTATGCCGAACCCTCACATGTGGTGCTTCCCCGTCTGCGCGCGCGCGGCCTCGAGATCGATTTTGCCTTCATCGATTGATTCCACACCTTTGATCACGGAATGGTCGATTTCTTTTACATCGATACGCTGCTGAAAGAAAACGCCATCGTCGTGTTTGATGACGTCAGTTATCCCAGCATCCATAAGGTGATCCGATTCATTCTCACGAATAGGTCCTATCGCGTCTATCGCTATCTCGAGTATTCCGGGCGCCCGAACGAACTGTCGCTGCGTCATCGGGCCGCCCTTCATGTCGGAAGACTCAAGCCCGCCAAACTCCTGATGAAACCGGAACTCAGCATTCCGGACTCCGCGCTGGGCTTTAGCGCGTTCACCACCTGCGTGGCCCTCAGGAAAGTCGCCGAAGATACGCGATCATTTTCCTTTCACCGTGAATTCTGATCTGTCGACGGCATCGACCCCGGGCCGCATCCGGCCTGTCCGCTCAGTCCCCGCGGGCCTGAAGGGGCCCCGCCTGGAGGTACCGGGACGGTAGGGGATGACCCAAAGGCCCTTCCAGCGACTTGGAAGCGCCGGCGACCGCGGCAAGATCGACCCCGGTCCCGATCCCCATACCCTGGAGCATGTAGAGGAGATCCTCCGTGGCGAGGTTCCCCGACGCTCCGGGGGCGAACGGGCACCCGCCCAGGCCCCCGGCCGAGGAATCGACCGTCGCGATCCCCGAGGCCAGGGCGGCCAGGACGTTTGCGAGCGCCGTGCCGCGGGTGTCATGGAAATGCACCGCCAGCCCCTCGAGCGGCAGGTCCCGGGCGAGACGCTCCAGGAGGGAGGTCACTTCTGCCGGCGTGGCCGCGCCGATCGTGTCTCCAAGCGAGATCTCGTAGCATCCCATTTCGACCAGGGCGACCCCGACGCGGCGGACCGAGTCGGGGGCTACCCGACCGGTGTAAGGGCACCACCAGGCGGTCGAGATGTACGCGCGCACGCGGACGCCTTCGGGTTTGGCGAGGGCCAGGACGTCCCGGAATCGGGTGAGCGATTCGTCGATCCCCATGTTGATGTTGTGGCGGGTGAAGGCCTCCGAGGCCGCAGTGAAGACCGCCACTTCCCTGACCCCGCATTGAAGCGCCCGCTCCATGCCCTGCCGGTTGGGAACCAGGGCGGAGAGGACCGGCCCGCGGAGCCCGTGGAGCTTCCCGAAGACCAGATCCGTGTCGGCCATCTGGGGGATCCGGTCTGGACGGACGAACGCGCCGGCCTCGATGACGGGGAACCCTGCGGCGGCCAGGCCCTCGATGAACCGGACCTTCGCCTCCACAGACAGGACCTGGCGCTCGTTCTGGAGCCCATCGCGGGGTCCCACCTCGACCACCCGAACCCGCGAGGGCAGCCGGGCCGAGAAACTCATGGCGCCCCGGGCGGCTCGGGGGCCAGATCGACCAGGGTGGCCCCCCCTTCGACCTGGTCGCCTGGCCGGATGTGGACGGCGTGAACCCGCCCCACGCGGGGGGCTCGAACGACGTGTTCCATTTTCATCGCCTCGATGATGACGAGGGGTTGCCCCGCGGTCACGGTGTCTCCCGCGCCCACCAGGACCTGGGTGACGCTCCCCGGCATCGGGGCGGACAGGTCGGCCCCGGAGGGTCGCGAGGGGCCGGCGCGGGGACGGTCTGGGAGGACGACTTGGTAGTCGAGGGTGCGCCCGTCGAAGTGGATGTACCAGCGCCCGCCATCACGGGCGACGTGGACCGGGTGGGACCGGCCCGCGACGGTCACGTGCAGGACCCCCGGCTCGAGCGGGACCAGACGCAGATGGTGGACGCGGGTCCCCGAGCGCACCACGAACTCCTCGCCCGCGCGCTCGACCACGCAGCGCACCTCCATCCCGCGGAGGAGCACGGTGAGCTCACGCACCGCGCGTCCCCATCCGCCACCCTCCGAGCGATGCCCAGGGATCGGAGGGCGCGCGTGACGGCGGCTGCGCCCCGACATCCGGAACCCCCTCGCCCATGGCGGCGATGCCGGCGGCCACGGCCGGCGCCGCGTCCGGTACTTCAGGGCGCCAGCCGGCCAGGTGGCGCTCGAGGAACCGCGTGGTCGTGTCCCCCGCGCGAAACGCCTCGGCCCGGACGGCGTCCTGGAGATACTCGAGGTTCGTGGTGACG
>VBAO01000439.1:3667-4065 GCA_005883865.1 Candidatus Segetimicrobium genomatis | reverse complement strand
CGTCCACCACGGGTTGGGGCATGAGGGATGCTCCGGCGTTGTTGAAGTGCAACACGTGCGCGCAACCCGGCGTCTCCCGCCGGACGCGGGGGAGATCGATGCCCATGGCGCTAGCCGGGGTCTCGGAAGACGCCCAGGTCGTGGAAGACGACGTTGTGGAGCGCGTCCTTGACCTGCCGGACCTGCCTGAGGTAGACCGTCTGGATGACGTTGTGGGTGTCGGGGTCAAACGCCACGGCCCCGCGCGGGCTCGCGAACTTCACCGATGCCATCGCCTCGATCAGCCCCGTCTTGTTGGCCGTGTCCCCGCCGGTCGTATTCAGCGCCTCGACGCTCACCCTCGCGGCATCGTACCCCTGCATCGCATACACCGTCGCCTCGCGCTTCCACCGGTCCCG
>VBAO01000439.1:0-3528 GCA_005883865.1 Candidatus Segetimicrobium genomatis | reverse complement strand
ACGGCGTCGCTGCCGGCGAAGAAGACAAACACCGCCTCCGGCCGCAGTCGCTGCATCTGGGCGATGTAGGGCGCGTAATCCGTGTTGTTGAGGGGCGGGTACACCTCTCCGAGGATGCGGCCTTGGCTCGCCAGGTAGCTCTCCTTGAAGGCGCTGATGTCTTCGCGGCCCGCCGCGTAGTCGGAGCCCCCGACCACGCAGCTCCGGGCGACATTCTCATAGAACCAGCCGCCGATCGGGAAGGCGGTCTGCCAGTTCGAGAACGAGATCCGAAAGATGTAGGGACTCCGCCGCGCCCGGGTCACGGCGTTGGCCCCGGCGTTGGCGATCACGAGCGGCGTCTTGCTGTTGTGGACCAAGTCCCGGATGGCGAGCGCGCTCGCGCTGCTCACCAGCCCGGCCAGGAGATCGACGTTGTTGCCCTCGATGAGCTTGCGCGCCTTCCGCAGGGCGACCTGGGGATCGATGTCCTCATCCTCTTTGATGAGGGTGATCGTCCGGCCCCCGGCCTTCCAGCCGGCGGACTCGAGGTACAGCGTCATCCCGCTCGTGATGTCCTCGCCGAGCTGCTGGTACACCTTCGAGTACGGCAGCAGCACCCCGATCTTGACCGGGGCGGTGGACGCGGCCAGGACCGCCGGGATCCCGAACGGCCGCCCGATTCCCCCGCGCCCCCCCGCGCCGCCGCCCGCCAAAACCGCCGCCCCGCCGAGCGCCGCGGTCAGCAGTCCGCGCCGCGTGAGCCGCAGCGAGCGCGTCCTCTTCTTCCCGCCGACCCTCCTGCTCATGTATCGCAGAGGCTTCGACGGGCGATGGAGCGAACCTCCTCCCCATGCCGTACACCGGGATCCCTCTGCGGAGACGCGAGGACCGGGCCCTGCTCGTCGGCGCCGGGCGGTTTATCGACGATGTCCGGCTGCCGGAAACGCTGCATATGGCGGTGGTGCGCTCTCCGCACGCGCACGCCCGGCTCGTCGAGGTTGCGACCGCCGACGCCCTGGCGGCGCCGGGGATCGTCGCGGTCATCACCGCGGGCGATCTGCCCGCCCCGACGCCCCGCATCGGCGTCTTGCCCGTGTTTCCCAACCTGGACTCCGCGACCCATCCGCTGCTGGCCCACGGGATCGTCAGGTACTCGGGCGAGCCCGTGGCCGTCGTTCTGGCCCGCAACCGGTACGATGCGGAAGACGCCGCCGAGCGCGTCCGGGTGAGGTACGATGTGCTCCCGGCCGTGACGGATCTCGACGCGGCCATCGCCCCGGAGGCCCCGGTGCTGCATCCGGACCGGACCTCCGCCGCGCCGCGGTCGTCGTCGACCTCACGATGGAGCAGCCCAGGCTGGCCGCGGTCCCCATCGAGTGCCGGGGCGCGGTGGCCGCCTACGACCGCCCGACCGATCGAATCGAGGTGTGGCTCTCCACCCAAACTCCGCACTCGGCGCGGACGCAGATCGCCGGGATCCTCGGCACGTCTGTCGAGCGCGTCCGCGTGGTGGCTCCCGATGTGGGGGGCGGGTTCGGGGCGAAGGGGAGCCTGTACCCGGAAGAGGTCCTGGTCGCCTACCTGGCGCGCCGCCTTGGACGGCCCATCAAGTGGATTGAAGACCGCGCGGAGAACCTCAG
Organism: Candidatus Segetimicrobium genomatis; assembly: GCA_005883865.1. Classification (GTDB taxonomy): domain Bacteria; phylum Sysuimicrobiota; class Sysuimicrobiia; order Sysuimicrobiales; family Segetimicrobiaceae; genus Segetimicrobium. The sequence continues at coordinate 1,906 of VBAO01000439.1, read as the reverse complement.
GTGCACGACCCACGGCCGCGGACAGCGGGCGCGGGTCCGCGCCGCCGCGGCGCAAGATGGGACGGTCCTGGCGGTGGACGCCGACGTTCTCGCGGATCTCGGCGCGTACTGCCTCCTCGTGACCGCGGCGATCCCGGCCCGCACGCCGCTGGTGGGGCTCGGCGCCTACCGCATCCCCAACGTCCGGTACCGCATCCGGGGGATCGCGACGACCAAGGCCCCGACGGGACCGTACCGCGGGGCCGGCCGGCCCGAAGCGGCCTACTACATCGAGCGGGTGATGGACGGTCTCGCGGCGCGCCTCGGCATGGACCCGGCCGAGATACGCCGCCGGAACCTCATCGCCACGTTCCCGCACACGAGCCCGACCGGCCTCGTGCACGACTCCGGAGACTATTCCGCCATGCTCGATCGCGCGCTGGAGCTGGCGGGCTACGACCACTGGCGGGCGGAACAGGCCAGGCGCCGGTCCGCGGACGCGCGTCCCATCGGGATCGGGCTCAGCACGTGGATCGAGGCCGCGGGCGGCGGGGATCTGTGGGAGAGCGGGACGGCGCGGCTCGACTCCTCGGGGCGGGTCACGGTGCTCACCGGGTCGTCGCCCCACGGGCAGGGGCTCGAGACGGCGTTCAGCCAGATCGCGGCGGACGTCCTGGGGATCGCCCCCGACGCCGTGGCGGTGGTCCACGGCGACACGGACGCGGTCCCCGCAGGGGTGGGCACCTTCGGCAGCCGCTCGCTCGCCATCGGAGGCTCCGCCGTCCTGGCCGCGGCCGGGCAGTTGCGGGAGCAGATCGTCGCGGCCGCCGCGCGCTTCCTCGAAGCCGCACCGGGAGACATCGTCCTCGCAGGCGGGACGGCCGCCGTGCGGGGCGCTCCCGGGCGGGCGGTCGCCTTGGCGGAACTCGCCGGGGCGGCGGAGGCCGCCGGGGTCGGGATGCAGGCGTCGACCCGATTCGCCTCCGAGCGCTTCATGGTCCCATCGGGCGCGCACGTCGCGGTCGTCGAGGTGGACCGGGACACCGGGATCGTCGCGGTGCTCCGCTACGCGGCGGTAGACGACTGCGGACGGCTGGTCAACCCCATGCTCGTCCGTGGACAGGTTCACGGCGGCGTGGCGCAGGGGGTGGCCCAGGCGCTGCTCGAGCAGGTCGTGTACGGCGGGGACGGCCAGCTCCTGACCGGGACACTTCTAGACTACCCGGTGCCCTCGGCGGCCGACCTTCCGGCGATCGCCTGGGACTTCATCGAGTCGCCCTCCCCGCTGAACCCGCTGGGCGCCAAGGGGGCCGGCGAATCGGGCGCGATCGGCGCGCCCCCGGCGATCGTGAACGCGGTCGAGGACGCGCTGCGGCCGTTCGCCATCCGGCCGCTTGCACTCCCGCTGACGCCCGACCGGGTCTGGCGGCATCTCAACTCCCCAGGAGGAGCGCCATGACCCAGCCGGGACCTGCGCCCTGCACGGAAGCCGCGCAGGTGAACATCAGTTTTGCCGAGCTCGGGGCCTGGCGCATCATCGTGCTGGGCATCGTTCAGGGCATCACCGAGCTGCTCCCGATCAGCAGCACCGCCCACCTCCGGATCATTCCCAGCATCCTCGGGTGGCCGGATCCCGGGTCGGCCTTCTCCGCCGCGATGCAGCTGGCGAGCCTGCTCGCCGTCGCCACCTTCCTCGGTGGAGACGTGCTCAGTATCACGGGCCGCGCGGTGACCGCGGCCCGGCGGGGGGACTGGCGGGACCACTCGCTCCGGATCACGGTGGGGATCCTCATCGGCACGCTCCCCATCGCGGTCGCGGGGCTCCTCCTGCGGCGCACCCTCGAGGGATGCGGGTCGCCGCTCAGAGGAGTGGCGGTGATCGGGTGGGCGTGCATCGTCATGGGCGTGCTGCTCGCCCTGGCCGAAC
>VBAO01000438.1 GCA_005883865.1 Candidatus Segetimicrobium genomatis | reverse complement strand
ACTCGACCGCGGCGATCGCGATCACGGCGTTGCGGACGTTCTGCCCCAACACAGCGACGATGACCACGGCCAGGATCAACCCCGGGAACGCCAGGAAGATATCCGTCACCCGCATCACGATCTCGTCGATCCACCCGCCGTAGAACCCGGACAGACTCCCGAGGAGCAGCGCGACGGCGACCGCGGAGGCCACGACGGTGAGCGCGACCACGAACGCGGTGCGGGCGCCCCAGATCACCCCGTAGTAGAGGTCGAACTGCTCCTCGGTCGTCCCGAACGGGTGCCCCGGGCTGGGCGGCCGAACGGCGCCAGCAGGGCGACCGCGACGAAGAAGGCGACGATCAGGAGGCCGAGCATCGACGTCGGATTCTTGCGGAAGCGCCGAACCGTTCGGTGCCAGCCCGTTTCCGCCGTTCGCGGCGGCGCCGGCGCCCGGGAGAGGGAAATCGCCGGGATCGTCGTCCGGACCGCGCTCACTGCAGCCGGATCCGCGGGTCCACGACCGCGTACAGGACGTCCGCGCAGAGGTTCCCGATGACGAGCAGGCCGGAGAAGATGAGCGCGAACCCCGTGACCGCGGGGATGTCGAGCTGCTGGCTCGCGCTGACGCCCCACCGGCCGATTCCCGGATAGTTGAACACGGTCTCCGTGATCACCACCCCGCTGAGCAGCCCAACGAAGAGCAGGCTGCCGAGCGTGATCGCCGGGATGAGCGCGTTCCGGCGCGCGTGCTTGTCGATGACGACCCTCTGCGCCAGCCCCTTGGCCCGGGCGGTCCGCACGTAGTCGGTCCGAAGGGTCTCCAGCATCGAGGATCGGGTGATCCGGACCAGGACGGCGGTCAGGTAGTAGGTCAGGGTCGCCACCGGGAGCACCAGGTGCTTGAGCGCGTCCCAGAGGATCCACCACTGCCGGTTCAGGGCGGCGTCGATCGTCATGAGGCCGGTGTACGCGTGGAAGCGGACGCTGTGCACGAACTGGTCCTGTTCGAGCGAGAGCCTCCCCGGCGGGAACCACCCCATCTGGCCGTAAAACAGCATCAGGAGGATGAGCCCCCACACGAACGTCGGCATCGAGTTGCCGCTGATCGAGGTGACGCGGCTGAGGTGGTCGATGATCGTGTCCTTGTGCACGGCGGCGAGCGTCCCCAGCCAGATCCCGATGGCCAGGATGGCGACAAAGGACAGCACCGCCAGCTCGAGGGTGGCCGGGAAATAGCCCCTGATCGCGTCCGCCACCGGCTCGCGCGCGGTCTCCGACCATCCCAGGTCGCCGCGGAGCACCTGCGCCAGCCAGTCCCCGTACTGGACGTACACCGGCTGGTCGAGATGGTACTTCCGGATGATCTCCGGGATGGCGCCGAGCTGCTTGGGATCGTGGATGTAGAGGCTCGCCCGCATCGCGGGCGTGAGGAACTGGAGCAGCGCGAAGATCAGCATCGACACGCCGATCGCGACGAACGGGAGGAGGAGGAGCCGGCGGACGATGAACGCGGTCATGCAGGCGGCGGGCCGGCCCGCTCCGGGCCGGCCCGCCCTACCGGGTTACTGCTTGGACAGCGGGTAGTAGTCCTCCCCGCCGTACACCGTGTTCCAGTACCAGCCGCGCACCCACGACCGCATCACCTTGAACTGGGTCGGCTGCGCGGCCCAGATGCTCGGGACGTCATTGTACGCGATCTGGGTCAGCTTTCGGTACAGGTCCTTCCGTGTGGCCGGATCCGACGACCCGGCGGCCTCCCCGATGAGCCGGTCGGCTTCGGGGTTGTGGTAGCTGTTCCGCTGCGGATAATCGCCCTTGCTGGACAGGAACGGCTGCGCGAAGTCATCGGGATCGGGGTAGTCGACCGCCCACCCGAGCGCGTACAGGGTCCCCTTGTGCGCGTTCGTGGCCGACAGGAAGGTGGACCACTGCAGGTTCCGGACGTCGATCTTGAACTTCGGGTTCAGGGACTCGACCACGTCCTTCACGACCTGGGCCCCGATCTGCCGGGGCGTGTTCCCGGTGTTGTAGGTCAGCGTGAACTTGAACCCGGTGTCCCAGAGTTTCCCGCCCCACGCCTCCTTGAACTCGGCGACCGCCTTCGCCTTGTCGAACGTGTACTTGGGGAGGCTGGGATCGTAGCCGAGGAGCCCCTGGATGATCGGCCCGTTCGGCTGGATGGCCTTGCCGCGGTAGCCGTCCCGGATGAACGTCCCGTAATCGAACGCGTAGGCGAACCCCTTGCGGACGTGGACGTCCGAGAAGAAGTCCGGCGGAATGCCGTTGCCGTCCAGTTTCCCGGAGCCGACGTCCGGGTTGCCGGTCGCATCGATCTTGAAGTTGAAGTGGAACGCCTGAATGAGCAACTGCGGCAGGTCGTCGCGGATCGTCACCCCGGCCATCCCCTGCACCTGGCTCTGCTCGGGCCGGTTCACATCGATGAGATCGGCGTCCCCCTGCTGGAGCTGCAGCCGCCGGGTGGTAAACTCCGTAACGGTCCGGATCACGATCCGGGCGAGCTGCGCCGGCGCCCGCCAGTAGGCATCGTTCCGGAGGAGCGTGACCTGCTTGGCCTGCCGGTCCCAGGACTCCAGCTTGAACGGTCCGGTGCCGTTCATGTGGTCGAACTCGTAACGATCCTGAAGCTTGGGGTTGTTGAACTTCTGCCAGGTCCCCGGGCTGCCGTCCCAGTCGCCGTGCGCGGCCGCCCAGGCCTTCGGCATCACGAACGACCACGCCGCGATGATGCTGAGGAAAGCGCCGTAGGGGCTGTGGAGGTGGAACACGACGTTGTTACCCTGGACGGTGACCGTCTTCGCCACCTCCTGGTAGGTCACGGCGATCTTGCCCTTGTCCCGGGTGCTCTCCTTGCCCACCAGCGGGGTGAGGAGCAGCCAGGCGGGGCCGCCGTCGACGTCCTGCAGCATGAACCGGAGCATCGAGTACCGGACGTCCTCCGGAGTCAGGACCGACCCGTCGTGAAACTTCACCCCGGTCCGGATCGGGAAGGTGTACGTCAGGCCGTCCTTGCTGATGAGGCCGTTGGCCAGGCTCGGGACTTCCGTCGCCAGCCGGGGCACGTAGGTGGCCAACACGCTGCCGTTGTACCCGATCAGGGTCTCGTACACGTTGGGATAGACGATCTCGTAACTCGCGGTGTCGTACTGGGTATCGGGATCCAGCGTTTGAGGGTCGCCGAACCGCAGGGTCACAAACGTGTCCTGGTTCTTCACCGCCTGGCCGGTGACCCGCCCCCCGGCCCCCAGCGTCAAGACCACGAGGACGGACACCAAGATCAGCGCACCCACACGTCGTATCACGGTCGATCACCGCCTCCGTTTCCACGTGAGCCCGGATATAGATCGATCATGGACACTGGCCCGTCGCCTGTTCTATGTCCATTATAGGGTACGGGCGGTGGCGCCGGGTGGTTCATCTAGCGCTTGACAGGCTGCCTGGGGAGCACCGCCGACTTGCTTCGCTGCCGCTTGAACGGCAGGATCGGGCACGCCACATAGTGGCCGCCGCCGATGTCGACGAACGCCGGCTCGTCGACCTTGCAGCTCGCCTGCGCGTACAGGCACCGGGTGTGGAACCGGCAGCCGGAGGGCGGATTGATCGGGCTGGGCACGTCGCCGGGCAGGATGATCCGCTCCCGGCGCATCTCGGGGTTCGGGATCGGGACCGCCGAGAGCAGCGCCTCGGTGTAGGGATGCTGCGGGTTGCTGAACAGCTCCTCGGTCTCGGCCAGCTCGACGATCTTGCCGAGGTACATCACGGCGATCCGGTCGCTGATGTGCTTGACCACCGAGAGGTCGTGGGCGATGAAGAGATACGTCAGCCCGAACTCCTTCTGGAGCTCCTCCAGCAAGTTGAGCACCTGCGCCTAAATGCTGACATCCAGGGCCGAGACCGGCTCGTCGGCGATGATGAGCTTCGGGTTCACGGCCAGCGCCCGCGCGATCCCGATGCGCTGCCGCTGCCCGCCGCTGAACTCGTGCGGGTACCGGTTGGCATGGTAGGGCGAGAGGCCGACGACCTCGAGCAGCTCCTGGACGCGCCGGACCTTCTCCTTCCCGCGGGCCAGGTTGTGGATCTCCAGCGGCTCGCCGATGATGTCGCAAGATGATCTGCATGTCCCGGCGCAGCCGGCGCAGCTCCTCCTTGCCGAGCTTGAAGATGTCCCGTCCCTCGAACAGCGCCTCGCCTTTGGAGGGTTCCTGGAGACGCAGGATCACCCGGCCGGTGGTCGTCTTGCCGCACCCCGACTCCCCGACCAGCCCGAGCGTCTCGCCCCGGCGGATGAAGAAGCTGATGTCGTCGACGGCCTTGACGGCCCCCACCTGCCGCTGGAAGATGAAGCCCTTGGTCACGGGAAAGTACTTGCGGAGGTCCCGGACCTCGAGGAGAATCTCGCCGTTCGTCGCCATCCTGCCCCTCCCCCTACGCGGAGCGCGTGGACGCCGCCAGCCCGGCCGCCTCGGCCGCCTTCTTCTCCTTCTCCGTCGCCTTGTCCGAGTACAGGTAGCACTTGGCCGTGTGCTCCTGGCCCACGGGGTAGTCCGGCGGGTCGGCCTGCACACAGATCTCCATGACAAACGGACACCGCGGGGCGAACGCGCACCCCGGCGGGAGATCGATCAGGCTCGGGGGCTGGCCTTCGATCGGGATCAGCCGGTCGTGCCGCTCGTACAGCTTGGGAATGGAGTGGAGCAGCCCCCAGGTGTAGGGGTGCTTGGGCTCCTTGAAGATGCGCTTGATGTCGGTGCGCTCGATGGGCCGGCCAGCATACATCACGACGACGTTGTCGCACATCTCCGCGACCACGCCCAGGTTGTGGGTGATCATGATGATCGACGTCCCGAACTCGCGCTGCAGCTCCCGCATCAGCTCGATGATCTGCGCCTGGATCGTCACGTCGAGCGCGGTCGTCGGCTCGTCGGCGATCAGCACCGAGGGGTTGCAGCTGAGGGCCATCGCGATCATGACGCGCTGACGCATGCCGCCCGAGAACTGGTGGGGGTAGTCCTTCACCCGATCCCGGGCCAGGGGGATCTTGACGCGATCCAGCATCTCGGCGGCCCGGTCCCAGGCCGCCTTCTTGCCGAGTTTCTGGTGGAGCATCA
>VBAO01000243.1 GCA_005883865.1 Candidatus Segetimicrobium genomatis | reverse complement strand
CGCGGTGGGCCGCCCGCCTGCGCGACGCGGGGTACCGCGTGGTGAAGGAGGATTACACGAACCCGGCGTGGCGGGAGATCTTCGTCCATCCGAAGAGCGGGCACGGCGTGCTGATCCAGCTGGCCGAGACGCTCCCGGAGGGCGCGGGGCAATCGAAGTGAAGTAAGGAAGGCCTCGGGCGCTAGCGTCGCAAGGAGCCGGTCGGTCCGTCCGGCCTGATCAGGGTGTCCATCGCACCGTACTCGATGAGGAGCTCCGTGATCCCCTGGGCATACCCCGCGATCTCACGAGTCTCACCCAACGGCCTCCTATCGTCCTCCCGGCCTCCCGCTCCCTTGTATCTTCCCCTCCCGACCGAGGAGAAGACCTCGCCGATCCCTCGTCTGGCCAGAGGTCCGTGTGGGCATTAGTAGGAAAGACGTTTCGAGGAAAGGTGAGAATGGCTCCCACAGGCGACCGAGAAGCGTCCCCGACCCCCCTACCCCCGCTGCCCACTCCCGCGGCCACCCTCTCGGACGAGGGCTGGGTGAGCCTGGTGCGGGTCCTGGTGCTGCTGGCGCTGATCCCGGCCTTGTGGTTCGGGATCATCCGGGTGACGGCCGCGACCTGGATCGTGCCGCTGCTCGGAGGGTACGTCCTCCTGCTGGCGCTGTGCCCCCGGCGGCTCCCGCTGATCCAGCGGCCCGATCTCGTTGTCATGCTGGATCTTCTGGTGACCACGCTCCTGGTCGTCGCCTCCGGCAACCTCGACAGCCCGTTCCTCTACGTGTATTATCTGACGATCCTGGAGGCCGTCGCCCGATTCAACCTCCGGCAGGCCCTCGCGGCCTCCACCGCAACGACCGCGATCATTATCTTCCTCTGGATCCAGGCGGGACAAGCCGAGGCGCTCCGCACGCCGGGATTCCGCCTCGGCGCGTTCATCGCCGGCGGATTCCTCCTCGCGTTGTTCTCCGGCATCCTCGTCCAGGAGCTGCGGGCCGTCCGGGAACGGATGCAGTGGGCGGCGCTGCTGGATCGGCGGTTACAGGAAGCCACCGCGAAGCTGGAGGACCAGCTGCGTGAGTTGCAGTTCAACAACGACCTGGCGGCCCGCCTCTCCGGCGAGTTGCAGGTCAAGGGCGTGCTGGAGATCCTCCTTCGGGCGTTCCTCGAGATCATCGGCATCGGGCGGGGGGTCGCCTACCTCTGCGACGGGGACGGGAAGCCCCACCTCGTCGCCACGCACGGGGCCGCCCCTGAGGGGTCGCAGCCGGCCAGCGAGATCATCCCGCCCGCGCTGCCCGCCGAGGCCACGGGGGGCGAGGTGATCCTTTATCAGGTCGGGACCGCCGATCCCCGGGGGCACGCCATCGTGGCGAGCGTGCCGCTCGTCCGCGGAACGCACCTGCGCGCGTGGCTCTGCGGGCTGGGCGATGCGCCGGTCGCCGTCCCCGATGCCGCGCGCCAGCGCATCCGGGGCCTGGCGGCGCAGGGGACCTCCACCCTGGACGCGGCCCGGCTGCACGAACAGATGAAGGATCAGGCGGCGACGGATTCCCTGACGGGGCTGGCCAACCGGCGGTCGTTCATCGACCGGTTCACCGCGGAGCTCGCGCGGGCCAGTCGCACGGGCCGCCGGCTGAGCATCGCGATGCTGGATCTCAACGGGTTCAAGGGCATCAACGACACCCACGGCCACGCGGTCGGCGATGTGGCCCTCATCAAAGTCGCCAAGCACCTGGCGAGGAACATCCGCGGGGCGGATCTCGTGGCCCGCTTCGGAGGGGACGAGTTTGTCCTGCTGTTCTCCGAGACGGAGAGCGAGCAGGCCGAGAAGACGGTGGCCCGGCTGCGCATCGACGACCTGACCATCCCGGACACCGGGGAGCGCAGCCTCCCCCTGAGCCTGTCGTGGGGAATCGCCACGTGCCCGGAGGACGGCACCGAGATCAATACGCTGCTCCATGTGGCCGACCGCCGTCTCTACACCATGAAGGACCGCCTGCAGAATCTCAAGTAGGATCCCGGCCCCCACCCTGCGGTCAGGCCGGCCGTTGCCAGGCCGCGCAGCGGCGCGCGCGGGCGGTCAGCCGGCAGGCGACAGACGAACCAGACGGGGCGAACGGCCGGCGCGGCGAGGGTGAGCGCGGCCCACACCTCCCCCGCATCGCGCGTGTCGAACCGGTGCTCGAGGACCTCCCCGGCGCGAAGCGAATGGGGGGTCACGGAGCGTCGGGGCGGCCTGCTCCTCGATCACGCGCGGCGAGGGACGGACGCATCGGCCCGCCGATCTCGACCACCTCGGCGTCGTGGAACGCCAGCGCGCGGACGATCCCGAGCCGCAACGCCTGCCCCTCCGTAAAGGGCGCGCTCTTCTCGGTGAACATCCGGAGGAGGCCGGCCCCAGGGCACTCCAGGAGCACCTGGAGGTAGTGCCCGAGGTTGACGACGCGCCGGACGGTGGCGGCTCCGCCGTCCGGCGTCACGATGAGGTCTTCCGGCCGGACCGCGACGGTGACCTCCGCGCCCTCCGGCCACCGGGCGCCGGGGACGGAGAGCCGCCAGGGGCCCGCCGCGATGCCCTCGCCCGCGGGGAGCGCGCTCGCGGGGAACAGGTTCATCGTGCCGATGAAGTCCGCGACAAACAACGTTCGGGGCCGGCCGTACAACGCCGCCGGGGTATCGACCTGCTGGAGGACCCCGCCGTTCATCACGGCGATCCGGTCGGCGATCGTGAGCGCCTCCTCCTGGTCGTGGGTCACGAACACGGTCGTGATCCCGATCTTGCGCTGCAGCTGCTTCACTTCCTCGCGCATGTGGACGCGGAGGCGGGCATCGAGGTTGCTGAACGGCTCGTCGAGGAGCAGGATCTGCGGCTCGAGGACGAGCGCGCGGGCGACGGCGACCCGCTGCTGCTCGCCGCCGGACAGCTGGTGCGGCGATTTCCCGGCGGACCCGGGGAGCCCGACCAGCGCCAGCACATCCCGGATCTTCCGGTCGATGGCGTCGGGCGACAGGCGGCGCACTTTGAGCCCGAACGCGATGCTTGCGGCCACGCTCATGTGGGGCCAGAGGTTGAACCGCTGGAACACCATCGCGGTGGGGCGCCGCTCCGGAGGGAGGGCGACGACGCTCCGGTCGTCGATGCGGATGTCGCCCGCATCGGGCGCGAGGAACCCGCCGATCATCCGCAGGGTGGTCGTCTTCCCGCACCCCGATGGACCGAGCAGGCCCATCAGCTCGCCGTCCTGCACCTCGAGGCTGACCTCGTGCACGGCCGCGTGGGTCCCAAACCGCTTGACGACCCGGACGAGGGACAGGCCCGCCATCGCTAGCGCGTCCTCACAGGCTGTAGCCGGCGGCCAGGTACCCCGCCCTGAGGTACCGCTGCGCCAGCAGCAGGAAGGCCAGCGACGGCAGCGAGAGCAGCACCGAGAACACCGCGCCCACGGGCTGCGGGTACGAGAGCACGAGCGTATACATCATCACCGGCATCGTGATGTGATTCGGCGTGCCGACGATAAGCGTCCCCTGCGCGTCGTCGAACGCGGCCAGGAACGCGAACATCGCCGCCACGATGAGGCCGGGCAGCGCGATCGGGAGGGTGATCTGGAAAAACGTGCGCAACGGGCCGGCGCCCGCGTCGCGCGCCGCCTCCTCGAGCGTCCGGTTGATGCCCCGGAACGTGCCGGTGGGGATCCAGATGAGAAACAGCAGCGTGTTGATCATCTGGACGAGGACGACCCCGGCAAACGTGTCCATCAGGTCGAGGCGGTAGAACAGGGTGGCGATGCTGACGTAGAGGCCGATCTTCGGGAAGGCATTGGCGCTCAGGAACGACAGCAGCAAGAGGCGCCGGCCGGGAAACTCGAGGCGCGCAAACGCGTACGCCGCGGGGATGCAGATGACGGCGGAGGCCGCCGTGGCGACCGGCGCGGTCAGCAGGCTCATGCGGATGGCCTTCACCACGTCGGCGTTCCCAAGCACGTAGGACCACCACGTGAGCGAAAACTCGGGCAGGAGGTTGGGGAAGAGCCACGCGCCGGCAAACGCCCACACCAGCAACGTGAGGAGGGGACCCAGGATGAACGCGGCGAGCGCGAGGAACGCGCCCAGCGCGAGCGCCCGGCGCATCCCCGCGATCGCCCAGAACCAGGACGGAGAGGGCGGCCCGGCCGCCGCCTGGACGGCGGTCACACGTCACGCTCCCGGCGGCTCACGCTCGCCACGTAGACGACCCCGACGGCCGCGGCGATGACGAACGCCAGCACGGCCATCGTGACCGCGTCGGTCCGCCGGAGGTACTGCGTCAGGTAGTTCGTCATCGTCACGCCGAGCATCTGCGGGGCGTTCCCGCCGACGAGATAGGGGATCGTGAACGACCCAAACACCGAGATGAACAGCAGCGTCAGCGTGATGCGGGTCGGGATCGCGTTGAGCGGCAGGATGATGGTCGCGAACGTCCGCACCCGGCCGGCGCCGACGTCCCGGGCGCTGTCGATCAGCGAATCGTCGATCGCCTGGAGACCCGCCCCCAGGATCAGCACGGCGAAGGGAAGGCTTGCCCAGACCTCGGTCAGGACGATTCCGGTGGCGTTGTAGACCAACGGGGGGAACGTCTCAATGCCCAGCCGGTAGAGCACGGTGGAGACCAGACCGTGATTCACGAGGAAGGTGATCATGGCAAACGACGCGATCACGACGGGCACGAAGAGCGGAATGGTGAAGACCACCGCGAGCAGGGACGCGAGGCGCCCCGGCGAGAACCGGAGGTAGAGGGCCAGCGGATAGCCGAGGACGAAGACGGCCGCGACGGAGATGAGCGTGACCACCACGCTGAAGGCGATGTCCGTCCGTATGACCTTGGCGCTCAGCACCTCCGCGTACCGGGCCACCGTGAGGCCCGCGCTCCCGCCCGGCCCCGGAGCGAGCGTCTCGACCACGGCCGTGACGGCCGGAACGACGACCAGAAAGAACAACAGGCACAAAGGCGGGAGCACCAGGGCGAGCCCCAGCGCTCCCTGCCTTCGCGATTCAGTCACTCCTAGCCGCCGACCACCTGCTCATGCCACAGCCGCTTGATGTCCGCCAGGTACTTGGGATTCGGCCACGGCGCAAACGCCTTGGCGACGTCGATGAACTTCTGCCGGACGGATTCCGGCATGTACTTCCAGTCGATGCCCGGGTAGCCGGCGACGACATCGATCACCATCGTCTGCGCCTCCGGGGTGAGCAGCCAGTTGAGCAGGGTGAGCGCGCCCTCGAGGTGCGCGGAGCCGGCCGGCACCATGACCCGCGAGTCGTCCCCCATGAGCGGCGGCGTGATCTGGATGAACCTCATCGTCTTGGGGAGCTGGCCGCGCGAGTACCAGTCGAGCCCCATGTCCGACCAGACGGACGCCATCCAGATGTTCTGTTGCGCCAGCAACTGCAGCACCGCCACGTTCCCGTTGGGGTGGAAGCCATTGTTGTACATCGCGGGCTGCAGCTCCTTGAGGAGCTTCCAGCCGGGCGCCCACGCGGCTTCATCTTTGGTGTCGTAGGCCTTCGCGGCGAACTTCTCGGCGGACGTGTACCGGTAGATCGCCGCGGTCACGAACGCCGTACCCGACCCGCACGTGTTCGGGTCGCAGTAGGTGAACTTTCCCGGGTTCGCCTTGATCCACGCCACGAGATCGTCGAACGTCTGGGGCGGGTTCTTGATGAACTGGCTGTTGTAGCCGATCACGACGGACGACCCGCGATACGGCAGTCCGTAGTAGTCCACCGCCTCGAGCGTAGGCGCCGGCACCTTCGTGACGTTCGAGACCAGCTTGGGGCTCAACTTGACCCAGAGTCCCTCCGCGATCCCCTGGTCCAGGAACCCGGGGGTCGTCTCCCACAGGTCGACGTCCACGGTCCGGCCCGTGCGCTTGGCTGCGAGGATCTTGGCATAGATCCCCTCGGACCCGTTGTCGTGCAGCAATTCGACCATGTTGGCCTTGTACTGCGGGTAGCGCTTGGTGAACGCGGGCAAGAACGCCTTCTTCCACAAATCGAAGATGTTCGTGTCCCCGCCGATGTAGAGGTTCAGCGTGACGACCCCGGCCGCGCGCGCCGGATTGGCACCCTGGAAGCCCACGAGACACACCGCCACAATCATCACTGACGCCATCACGATCCAGCGCCGTCTCACGCTTCTGCCCATGCGACCACCCCCCGGCGGAACCCGCCCGTTTCGTCCTCCGAGGTCCCTGGTTCGGGGGGGGAGGGTGTTTCCCCTAGGAGGCCGCCCGGGTCTCGGGCGGGCCGGAACGGGGCACCATGATTGGCGGGCACCCCAAGGCTGGGTCCCCGGCGGACGGACGGCACCCACGGGCCCCGCGCGGTGCCGAGGGAAAGCGAGGCACGCCTCATGCAGGTCGAAAGGATCCCCGCGATCGAACGTCCGAGGCCCCCGGAGAGAGTCCCCCTCGAGATGATCCTCGTGCTCGTGTGGACGGGGATGCCGGCATTCCGCAGCCTGGTGGCTCTCCAGGGGCAGGTCATGATCTTGGGATGGGCGACGCTCAACGGGACATCGGCGATCGGGTACACGCTCCTCGAGACGTTCGTCGTCGGTGCCTGCTATTATGGGATCTTGGGGAGATGGGCCTGGGCGAGGCCGCTCACCATCGGCTGGTCCCTCTACGGCTTTGTGCTCAGCGCGATCAACCCGCTCGCGTTGCTCTTTTACCAGGCGCTTCCGATGTATGTGCTCGGAAAGTTACCCGGCTATTCCCCGCCCGACCAGTCGGTCCGCGACGCGGTCACGGTCATGGTGGGGTGGCACTTGCTTCTCATGCTGGCCATCACGGCGGCCGTCGTCGGATATCTGTATCGCGCGAGGGATTTCTTCAGGGCGTGAGCCCTGTCTTGATCTCCTCTCGGAGCCGCCGGCAGGCCTCCCGCGCCTCCTCGATCGACCCTTCGTCCTCGATCGTCGAGATATCCCCGGGGTCGCGGTCCAGGACGATCGCCTTGAGGACCCGCCGCATGATCTTTCCGCTGCGGGTCTTGGGCGCCAGGCTGACGAAGTTGAGGTCCCCGATCACGGCGACCGGGCCCAGCTCCCGCCGGGCCGTCTCCAGCAACTCCTGCCTGAGGCCGCCCGAGGCTTCGTGGCCCAACTTGAGCACGATGAACGCGCTGATCACCTCGCCGCGGACCTCATCGGGCCGTCCCGTCACCGCGGCTTCGGCGACCGCCGGGTGCTTCATGCAGGCGCTTTCGACCTCGATCGTGCCGATCCGGTGCGCGGCGATCTTGATGATCTCGTCGGCCCGGCCGACGAACCAGACGTACCAGTCTTCATCGACGTGCGCGGAGTCGCCGGTGTAGTAGACGCCGGGGATCCGTTCCCAGTAGTCGCGGGCGTACCGCTCGGGCTCGCCCCACAGCGTCTGGATCAGGCCCGGGAACGGCCGCCTGACGACCATGATGCCCCGCTCTCCCGGCGGGCACGGCTGGCCGTCGGGCGTGACCACGGCGGCGTCGATGCCGGGGAGCGGAATCCCGGCGGATCCCGGCTTGATCGGGAGCATCCCCAGCCCGTACGGGTTGCCGAACATGGGACCGCCGGTCTCCGTCTGCCACATGTGGTCGATGACGGGGATCCGGTCGCCCAGCACGCGCCGTTGGAGCCACTCCCATGCCGGCGGGTTCAGCACCTCCCCGGCGGAGAACAGCCGCTCCAGCGAGGATTGGCTGAACTTGCGGGCGGGCTCCTCCCCGTACCGCATCAGGCCCCGGACAGCGGTCGGCGCCGTGAAGATGCCGGTCACCCCAAAATCCTCGACCACCTGCCACAGGACCTCGGGACCCGGGTGATCGATCGCCCCCTCGTAGGCGACCGTCGTGCACCCGAAGAGCAGCGGCGCGTAGACGATGTAGCTGTGGCCCACCACCCAGCCGATATCGGAGGTCGACCACCAGACGTCCTCCGGCCTGATCCCGAACAGCCACCGCCCCATGCTGTGGATGAAGACCTGATACCCTCCGTGCGTGTGCACGGCCAGTTTCGGCTTCGCGGTGGTACCGGAGGTCGCCAGGATGTAGGCCGGCTCGTTGGCCTCCATCGGGACCCATGACCCGGTGTGGCCGGCGCCGCGGGCGAGGAACTCGGACCAGGAGAAGGCCCCGGCGGCCTGGCCCCCGTGCCCGCCCCGCGCGAGCGTGATGACCCGCTCCACGCTGTGGCCCGGCGCCGCAAGCGCCGCCTCCACGATGCCCGTGAGCGGCACATCGCGCCCCTTGCGGTAGGTCACGTCGGCGGTGAAGACGAGGCGGGAGCCGCTGGCGCGGATCCGGTCCCCCAGCGCGCCGGCGCCGAACCCCGCGAAGACGACCGAATGGATCGCGCCGATCCGGATCGTGGCCAGCATCAGGATGATCGCCTCGG
>VBAO01000412.1 GCA_005883865.1 Candidatus Segetimicrobium genomatis | reverse complement strand
TGGTTCACATCACTTCCCGATCGTGCCCCGCTACGGTACAGACGGCAGCGAGGGCACGGTGGGTAAGGCTGGTGGGTCCGCCGGTGCCCCCCCGGATCCTCCCGATCCCGACGATCCCGAACCGCACGGCGAGTTGCATGACGGCTGGGCCTGCGTGATTTTCGTCACGAAGGCGTCCCCGGCGAGGGCAAGGCCATGAGGAGTGACCTGGTAGGCATCCTGCGTCGTCGGGAAGTCGCGGGAGAAGGTGCTACCCGTCACGTAAGCGTTCCCCCAGCCGTCCACGACGATCGCGCGGCCGAGGTCGTCGCCGGTGCCGGCGAGATAGGTGGAGTAGACGAGGGCGGTGCCGTCGGCATTGAGCATCGTCACGAAGGCATCGGAGACGCCGGGGGCGCCCTGGTAAGACTGGAAGCCTTGCATCGTTGGGAAGTCGTTGGAAAAAGTCCGACCCGTCACGTAGGCGTTGCCCGCGCCGTCTACGGCGATGCCCCGGCCTTTGTCGTAAAGAGTCCCCCCGAGGTAGGTGGAGTACACGAGGGACGCGTCGCCCGCGGCGGTGGGATCGAGCTTCGCCACGAAGGCGTCGTACCCGCCGTGGTTGGTCGTCTGGTAGGCTCCCGGATTCGGCTTCACCGGGAAGGTCAGGGAGTTTGTGGCCCCCGTGACATAGGCGTTTGCCGAGCCATCCACGGCGATGCCCCGGCCAAAGGTATAACCGATGCCGGCGAGGTAGGTGGAGTACACGAGGGCGGAGCCCTCGGCACTAAACACCGTCACGAAGGCGCTCTGGGCTCCCCCTATCGGAGGTGCCGTCTGGTAGGCCGTTAGCGGCGTCGTCGGGAAGTCGGGGGAGGAAGTCTGCCCCGTCACGAAGGCGTACTCTAAGCCGGAGCCGGTGTCGGTGAATACGGCGATGCTCCGCCCCGCGTCGCTCATGGAACCCCCGAGGTAGGTCGAGTAGACGAGAGCGGAGCCGTCGGCACTGAGCTTCGTGACAAAGGCGTCCTGTATGCCGCCGAAGGTCGTCTGGTAGGCCTCGTTTAGCGGGAAGTTCGCGGAGGAAGTGACACCGATCACGTACGCGCAGCCCGAGGGGCCGACGGCGATGCCATAGCCAGCGTCGTAATCGCTGCCCCCGAGGTAGGTCGAGTAGACGAGAGCGGAACCGTCGGGACTGAGCTTCGTCACGAATGCGTCCGCGCTGCCGCCGAGGGATTGTTGATACGCGTACGGGGTCGTCGGGAAATCATTGGAGTAGGTGTTACCCGTCACGTAGGCGTTGCCGTCCGCGTCCACGGCGATGGCCCGGCCCACGTCGGTGTCGATGGCGCTGCCCCCAAGGTAGGTGGAGTACACGAGGTTGGAGCCGTCGGCGTTGAGCTTCGTCACGAAGGCGTTGGTGTCGCCCCTATTCTCCCTTTGGAACCCCTCCGAGGTCGTCGGGAAGTCGGTGGAGTTGGTTTGCCCCGTCACGTAGGCGTTGCCCGAGGCGTCGACGGCGATGCCCCGGCCCACGTCGGTGCCACTGCCCCCGAGGTAGGTGGAGTACGCCTCGTACGCCGGGTCGATCACGAGGGGCTGACGGCGGTCGTAGGCGCTGACCTGAAAGCCGATCTGGTGGGCGGCCTTCCTGACAAACCGGCCCGCGATGTCATGCCGGACGCCGTTGGTCTCTTGGTAGAGGAGCGGCTTCAGCTGCCGGACCGTGGCGCCGCCGCGCATTTGCAGCACGAGGTCGCCCTGGGCGGTGACGTCGAGCGCCTCGGCGCCCGTGAACTCGAGGGCGATCGCGCTGGGGTCGGCCCCGGGGTGCACCACGAAGTCGTACTCGAGTTGGCCGCCGTGCGCGCTGCGCGGCCCCGCCTGCGCTCCCGGTGGGGCGCCGTGAAAGCTCAGGGCACCCGGGCGTAGAGGGGCACGTGGGTGTGCCAGTTGGCGGGGTTGTTGCCGATAAAGTAGTGGGCCTGGCCGGGGAGTGGCTCGAGCCCGGTGACCCGGGGCGCGGGATTGGCGCCGGCGAATCGCATGCGCAGGACGGGGCGGTCCTGGGGCTGCTTGGAGGAGTGCCTCGCGCGCGCTTTAGCCTTCCCCTTTTCTTTCGGCGGAGCGAGGACGAGCACCGCCTCTGTGGGGGTCAAGAAGAACGTGTGGCGCCCGGCGCGGGCGAGGAATTTGACCTGGGGATCGGTCTGCCCTCGGTTGGCCTCGAAGTAGAGGGGGAGGGTGCCGTAGGTGGGGCTCGGCTGCCGGGATGTGGCTGCGGCCTCGGCGAGGAAGGCGGGCGGGGCCAGGTGGATCCCCGCCGCCGTCCATCTACTCGCGATTCCCGGCGGGCTTCCCGGGGTGAGGGTGAGGCGTGACTGCGCGGGGAAGACGATCCCCCCGACGGCGATGATGACGGACAGCACAAGCCCTAAGCCCTTTCGTCCCATGTTTGTGCCGCAGACTTGCGCATAGGACCGTTCTCATCACTGCCCGAGCATGGCCACATGCTACGGTACAGGCGGCAGCGAGGGCACCGGGGGTAAGGCTGGCGGGTCCGCCGGCGGTGGCCCCCCTGATCCTCCCACTCCCGGTGGGTCCGTTGGATTGCACGGAGAGTTGCAGGGAGGCTGGGTCTGCGAGATTTTCGCCACGAACCCGTTTTCAAATCCGAGACGGAGGCCGGGGGAGGTGACTTGGAAGGCGTCCGGCGTCGTCGGGAAGTCGTCGGAGGAGGTAACGCCCGTCACATAGGCGTGACCCGAACTATCCACCGCGATCGCGGCGCCATAGTCGTCCATGAAGCCCCCGAGGTAGCTGGAGTAAAGGAGGTCAGCGGGGCCCCCGCCGTTGGGAGCGATCTCCGCCACGAAGGCGTTCTCGCGGCCGGCGTCGCCCGGCCAGCCTTCGAACCCTTCCTTAGTCGGAAAGTTGGGGGAGTCGGTCCCTCCCGTCACATAGGCGTTGCCCAAGCCGTCCACGGCGATGCCATTGCCGCTTAGCGAGCTTCGTCACGAAGGCATCGGTGCTGCCACTGTTTGCCGTCTGGTAGGCTCCCGGTGTCGTCGGGAACATGAGGGAGTTGGTCTCTCCCGTCACGTAGGCGTCGCCCGAGCCGTTCACGGCGATGCCAGTGGCATCGGTAGAACCGGCATCACCTCCGAGGTAGGTGGAGTAGACGAGGGCGGTGCCGTCAGGAGCGAACACCGTCACGAAGGCGTCCCTGACGCCTTTCAGTGCGGGTTGGTAGGCCCCCGGTGTTGGTGCCGTCGGGAAGTCAGTAGACTCGGTAGATCCTGTCACGAAGGCGTACTCCGAGCCGTCTGCAGCGGTGAATACGGCGATGCCGTCGCCATCGTCGTCCAGACTGCCTCCGAGATAGGTGGAATAGACGAGGGCGGAGCCGTCGGCACTGAGCTTCGTCACGAAGGCATTCTGGACGCCCTTCTTTGCCGTCTGGAACGCCCCTGCCAGCGGGAAGTTCGTGGATGAAGTGGCACCCGTCACGTAGGCGCAGCCCGAAGGGCCCACGGCGATGCCATAGCCAACGGACTCGAAATTGCCCCCAAGGAATGTGGAGTAGACGAGGTCTGTGGAGTTGTTGCCGTTGGGAGCGATCTTCGCTACGAAGGCGTCCTCTTTGCCAGAGAAGGCCG
>VBAO01000416.1:3881-9801 GCA_005883865.1 Candidatus Segetimicrobium genomatis | reverse complement strand
GTGCGGTCGGCGTAGGCCTGCCGCCATGCCGGGTTCTGGGTGATCGGACGGGTGAGTGGGGTGTCGACCACGCCGGGCGCGATCGCGTTGGCCCGCACGCCTCTCGGCCCCAGTTCCGCGGCCAACGCCCGAACGAGCTGCACGGTGCCCGCCTTGGTCGCCGAGTACACGCTCTGGCCCGGCTCGACGACCTGCGCCCGGATCGAGGAGAACGCGATGATGCTTCCCCTCCCCTGCTCCGCCATCCGCCGGCCGGCCTCGCGCAGCACGTAGAACGTGCCCTTCAGGTTGACCGCCAGCACCCGGTCGAGGTCGCCGGCGGTGTACGCCAGGACCGGCTTGCGCACGTTGATCGACGGCGTGGTCACGACCACGTCGAGCGACGGGTGGCGGGATCCCACCGCCGCGAACAGCCGCCGGACCTCCTCCTCCCGGCCGATGTCCACGGTCTCCGCCTCGGCCCGGCCTCCCGCCTGACCGATCAGGGCCGCCGTCTCTCCGGCCGCGGCCGCGTTGAGATCGGCCGCGACAACGTGCGCGCCGTGCGCCGCGAGCGCCCGGGCGGCCGACCGCCCGATCCCCGAGCCGGCGCCGATCACCACCGCCACCCTGCCGTCGAGCCGGAACAGCCGGGCGTAGTCCACCTGACCTCCCCTACGACGCGCTCGAGAACCGCACCACCGCGGCGCCGTCGATCTCTCCGCGCTTGAGGGCGGACAGCGCGGCGTTGGCATCCTCGGGCTGGATCACGCTCGTCGACACCCGGAGTGACAGTTCCGCGGCAAGCGCCAGGAACTCCTCCGCGTCCCGGCGCGTCGCGTTGGCCACGCTCCGAACCGTCCGCTCCCAATACAGCCCGGCGTAGGGGAACTCGGGGATCCGGTCCAAGTAGATCGCGTTCACGGCCAGGCTCCCCCCTCGCCGCAGGTGCCCGAGCGCGGCGACGACCACGCGGCCCGAGGGGGCGAACACGACCCCGCAATCCACCTTCTCCGGCGGAGCGTCCGCCACGCCTCCCGCCCACGCGGCCCCAAGCGCGCGGGCGAGACTGCGATGGGCGTCGCTGCGGGTGAAGACGTACACTTCGCACCCCCAGTGGCGCGCGACCTGGATGGCCAGGTGGGCCGAGGCGCCGAAGCCGAACAATCCCACCCGGTCCCCCGGCCGGACCCCGGCCAGCCGGAGCGAGCGGTACCCGATGATCCCCGCGCACAGGAGCGGGGCGGCCTCGTGCGCCGGATACCGGGAGGGCAGCCCGTAGACGTACCTGGCGTCCGCCACCGTCGCTTCCCCGTATCCGCCCGGGACGTCGAACCCGGTGAAGCGCGCCCGCTCGCAGAGGTTCTCCCGCCCCTCGCGGCAGTACGCGCAGACGCCGTCGGCCCACGCGAGCCACGCCACCCCGACCCGGTCCCCCTCGCGCGGGGTGCGCACCCCGCGGCCGACCGCGTCGACGGTGCCGACGATCTGGTGGCCCGGCACGAGCGGAAGCGCAGGGGGCGCCAGTTCCCCCTCGACGATGTGGAGGTCGGTATGGCAGATGGCGCAGGCGGCGACGAGGAGCCTGACCTGACCGGGCCCGGGTTCCGGAAGGGGCAGCTCCGACCACTCCAGCGGCGCGGGCCGGACGGACAACGGCGCGGGAGACCGGAGCAGCAAGGCCTTCATCGGCACCCTCCGACCAGGATTTTCGCCTTCTCGGATGCAACTTACTCCCCAGACCTCTGAGACGCCTTCTCGCGGGAGTGGACCGTGCCTGAGACCCCGGCGGTGGAAACCGACCTTGTGACAGCCTACACGCAGGCGAACCCGAAGTCCCGGGCGGCGTACGAGCGCGCGTCCCGGCTGCTGCCGGGGGGCGTCACGCACGACATCCGGATGTTCGCCCCCTTCCTCCCCTACATCGTGCGGGCCGAGGGCGCCCACAAGTGGGACCTCGACGGGCACGACTACGTGGATTACGCGATGGGGCACGGGGCGCTGATCCTGGGGCACGCGCACCCGAGCCTCGTGGAGGCAGTCACCCGTCAGGCCGGGCGCGGGACCCATCCGGGCGCCAACCACCTGCTGGAGATCGAATGGGCGGAGCGGGTCCACCTGCTGGCCGTGCGGCTGGCGCGCGCGGCGACCGGCCGGCGCAAGCTGGCGAAGTTCCAGGGGCACTTCCACGGGTGGCACGATGCGGTGAACCCTGGACAACAACCTCCCTACGACGATGTGGATCCGGGAATCACGGTCGCGACGGCGGGGGAGACCATGGTGCTCCCCGTGGACCTCGATGCGGTGGGATCCGCCCTCGCGCGCGACCCGGAGATCGCCGCGGTCATTGTGGAGCCGAGCGGGGCGTCGGCCGGCATGGTGCCGCTCCCCGCGGGGTTCCTCCAGAACCTGCGGGCGCTGACGGCCGCCCGAGGGGTGGTATTGATCTTCGATGAGGTGATCACGGGCTTCCGGTGGGCCCCGGGCGGCGCCCAGCAGGCGTACGGGGTGCGCGCCGACCTCGTGACGATGGCCAAGATCCTCGCCGGAGGGCTCCCGGGCGGCGCGGTGGCCGGCCGCCGGGGCCTGCTCGAGGCCATCGCCACCGGGCCGGGGGGGCGGCGGATCCACCACCCCGGGACCTTCAATGCGAACCCGCCCCACAAGCGGTGCGACGAGATGGCCCGGAACCTCCGGGACGGCTTGAACGGATGCCTGGCGCGGCGGAACGTGCGGGGCGTGGCCTACGGCGAGGCCTCGGCGTTCAGGCTGGCCTTCGATGCGCGCCTCTCGCCGGGGGATCCGGCGTCCCTCCGCAACGTTCCGGGAGACGCGCTCAAGACGCAGCGGCAGACCCCGGTCGCCCAATACCTCACCCTTGCCCTGCTCCTCGACGGGGTCCATCTCCTGGGGTGGGGCGGATTCCTGAGCACCGCCCACACCGCCCAGGACATCGCCCGCACGGTGAACGCGTTGGATCGGGCGCTTGCGCAGATCGGCCACCTCGCGCCACGTTAGTGGACCCCACAGGGTGTGAGGGGTGCGGATGTGTCGTTGAGATCCGGTATGATCGCGTTGCAGGGGCTCGGCAGAACGGGAGAAAACACCGCTTGGGACGCGCCGGCTCTCAGTGACGGCAGTAGACATCGTTCGAGACGATGGTTATACTACTACGATAACGCGCTCCAGCGTTCTCCTCATGACGCACAGCCGTTCTTGATCAGCCCGACTACCTGCAGACGGATTCGATCCCACCGAGGGGGCTAGACCGTGACCGCGGAGACGGACCTTGTGACGGTCCTCATCGTCGACCCCTCTCCCATCATGCTTTCAGGACTCGGCGGCGTGCTGCAGTCCGATCCCGAGATCGAACTGGTTGGCGCCTGCGGCACCGGCCGGGGGGCGCTCGAGGTCTGCGCGCGCGCCCATCCATCGGTGGTGGTCACGGAGGTGAGCCTACCGGACATGAGCGGGATCTATCTTTGGCGCGATCGGCGCCGGGGCCTCGGGGTATGTGCTCAAGGACATCACGCCCGAGAATCTCCTGCGCGCGGTCCGCGCGGTCCGGAAGGGAGAGACCATGGTTCACCCTGCGATCACCAGGCGGGTGTTCGATAAGCTCTCGGTGGCCACCCGCGACGGCAACGGCGGACTGCTGTTCGATCAAAAGCTGACCGAACGAGAAGCCCAGATCCTTGCCGAGGTCGCCGGTGGCGCGACAAACAAGCAGATCGCGCACAAACTCTATGTCTCCGAAAGCACCGTGAAGTGCCGGTTGCGGGCCATCTTCAGCAAGATCGGGGCGCACGACCGCACCCAGGCCACCGCCATCGCCATTCGCGGGGGCTACGCGGGCTAGTCGCCTCAGACCGCACCGTCAGTCGCGCGGAAGGCGGGCGTCCTCCACCAGGCCGCTACGGCCCACGATCGACGACATAGTCCTGCCGAACCGCCTGCGTCCCGCACCCCCCGTCGCAATCCCGCGACCAGGTCGAGGCGAAGATGAGCCTCAACCCGTCCCAGCTCGGCACGGGGTGTGCCTCGCACCGATAACAGTCGGTCGTCTCCGTATGGAGGTGCGCCCACCGCTCCACGGCCGTGCTGCCGTCGAGAGGGACGGCGATGATTTCCTGATCGAACCGCCGTCCATCCTGGCCCTCGTAGTAGGACACGTACGCCCAACCAGGGCGCCGGGTCGCGCGCAGCGAGACATGGTACGCATACGCTTCGTTCGTCGGATCCGTCAACGACGTGATCGCGCCGTCCCGCAGGCGGACCATGATCACGTGCCCGACCAGTTGTCCGTTCACGACCTGACCGACGTTGCCGCAGTGCTCCTGGCCGACCATGACGTCTTCGTTCTTGTCGAACGGGTTCAGTCCGACGTCCTGGTGAGCGACGTCGTACACGGAGCCGTCCACGGCCGCCCCGTGGCAGATCGGACCGGTCTCCGGGTGCGGCGTCAGCGCCAGGGTGTTGGGGTCCACATCGAAGATCCGGTTGGAATCGCCGCTGTAATGGACCCAGACGTACTTCCCGCTCGCCGAGATGCCCACGCCCGTCGCCACCCACCCGTTATACGCATAGCCGGCGATGGGGCCAATGCGGTTGGCCTGCATGTCGACCACGAACATGCTGCCCATCTGGTCGGCCAGCGCCACGAACCGGCCGTCGGCCGAGACATTTCCGTTCGTCATTCCGAGGTAGCTCACCGGGAGGGGCAGGGTCCAGGACATGACCTGCACGCAATGAACGACGTCGAACCACTCGAGCAGGGTGCCGTCGGCGTTGATGCGCACGGACGGCAGGGTCGGATGCCAGCGATCGTCCCGGCGATTGTAGTTGGCGCATTGCGGCATGACGGGCAGGTAGGTGCGCCCGTCGAGGAAGAGGAGACCCGGGTTCCCTCCCGGCTGATCCATCGCGATGAGGGTTTGATCCGCGTTCCACGGTTCGTCGGTGGAGTAGTGGTGGCGCGCGTCCGTGTTCCACTGTCCGGATCCGCCGTTGGTGAACGGGATGGCCGTTCCGGGGTCGCCCGCGATCCGCGTGATGGTCGTTCCGAACGGCGGGGGAGAGATGGGCGAGAGGTAGGGAGGCTCCGGAACAACGGGGACCCCGAGGGCCGCCGAGGCATCGGTCAGGATCCCCGCCAGGCTCCTCGGCGTCCCCTGCCACGAGAGCAGGACTACTGCCGTCACGAGGGTGGTGATCATCGCCGCTCGCAGGACGCTGCGGTTCACGCTCATGCGTGTCTGGCCTCCTCGGTTCAGATGGCATCCCACACGAGCGCCTTCACACGCCGGACGACCTCCTCCAGCGCGACGCTCGCGTCGACCGGCACGACCCACGTCTGCGGCTGATAGCGCAAAAGACGGCTGATCCGATCCCGCTTCCGGATCTCCGCGAGGTCCATGTCCGGTTTCCGTTGTGAGGCGACTTCCGGCGCAACATCGAGCCGGATGACAAGATCGGGCGGGTGGGCCTCGGCCCAGTCGTACGGCGCGCGCTCCCACCGTGCCAGGGCGCGCACAATGCGGGAGCGGCTCTCCCGCCACTCGGACAGCAGCGGCCCGTCCATGCACCCCATCATCTGATTCTGGGGAAACCTGTCGCAGACCACGATCATGCCTCTCTCGTGCGCGCGCCAGGCGCGGCGCAGCCTCTGGACTTTCTCAGCGCGGAGCACCAACGCCCAGAGCGCTCGGGCGATCCGCATCCACGCCGGGGGCGGATCCGGCATATCGCCGTCGCTCCGCCGCGGGACGGATCGGGAGCGCGCTTCGGCCTTCCGCCGATTCCACCATCGACCGGCGAGTCGCAGGGGCCAGCGGATCGGCGAAACGGGGCCGTCTCCGCTGCCGAAATAGATGGGGAGAACGTCGACGTGCTGGGAAAGCCACGCCACGATCTCCTTGACCAGGGTGGACTTCCCCGATCC
>VBAO01000416.1:3211-3762 GCA_005883865.1 Candidatus Segetimicrobium genomatis | reverse complement strand
ACTACACTGCGGCGAAACGCCAGCAGGCCGCGCATCGACGGTCGTTCCTCCAACAACTCCGACAGCACCACCCCCGCGGCGTCGCCCAGCACCTCGCGGCCCACCTCGACGACCCGTGGCGCGGCCGTCCGCGTCTGGAGCCAGCGAAACTTCGTCAGGACACGACCGCGAAAGCACGGCGCCGCCCGAGACCGGCAGATCCGCTCGTACGTCCGCAGCTTCAAGGCCGATCGCACCAGGAACAGGACCATCTCGACGTTCGGATCCACCGTGTAGATGCCGTGGTCGGCGTCCAGCTTCCGGCTTGCGAGCACCGCGTCCTCCCAGGGGAGGTGATACCCCTTGAGGTGCCCCTCGCCTGTGATCAGGCGATAGTAGACGTGGACGTGGGTAAGACGGGCGGTTTGGCGATCCAAGGCCAGAAAATGACCGATCGCGGGATACGCAAACCAGGGAGAGGGAACAAACGGCTTGAATCCGAGCTCACCCAGGAGCCGGGTCAGCACGGGAACGGCCGCCGCATCGACGAGCAGATCGACGTCGACCACGCC
>VBAO01000416.1:0-3204 GCA_005883865.1 Candidatus Segetimicrobium genomatis | reverse complement strand
AGCGTATCGTTGTCTTTCCAGTGACAGTAGAGGACATCTTCTTCATGCAGCCGCCGTGCCAATCGGACGAGGACGCTCAACGGGGTGGATGGCCCATGCTGCTCGAGCGCCCCGGCCTTCCACGGGACCCCCACCCCCGCTCTGCGGGGCACGGATCCGCGGAGCGCTTCTCGCATTCCGCTCATGATTCCACAGGCGTGCGGACGGGCAGGAGGGCGTCGGCCACGAGCAGATCCCTCACGAGGAGGAACGCCTCGGCGGCCTGCATCCCCACCGCAATCCCCCGCTGCTGGGCGTACACGCGCAGCGCCTCCGGGGACCGCGGGTGAGGGTACGGCCTGACCTCGCTGATGAAGGTGTCCCGGTACGCCTCGAAGGCCTTCAGCTTTTCGTCGAGCGTGGCGCTGATGTCCACGTACACGGTCGGGAGAAACGCCCAGTCCGCGAACGGCGGCCCCCACTCTGTCGACGACGCGACCTCGTAGCACAGGAGTCTCCGCACCGGGTTCTCGCCAAAGGGGCGCGCCGCGACCAGCGTGGCCGCAAACGCGGCGCGGTGGTCCTGGTTCGCGTCGCCGTGATGATGCGTGTAGACGACCTGGGGGCGCAGGTCCCGGATCGCGTCGGAGATGGGCCGGATGACGTCGAGCAGGGGCACGCTGTCGAGCCGCTGGTCGGGGAGATCGACGAAGCGCACGTCGTGGACGCCCAACGCGCGGCACGCGGTGCGCGCCGCCGCCTTCTGGGGCTCGGTCACGGAGTGATGCGACGTGACCCCATCCGTCAAGATCAGCACGGACACCCGATCTCCTCGGTGGACGTGCCGGGCGATGGTGCCCCCCACACCGAGGACCTCGTCATCCGGGTGCGCCCCGATGACGAGGACCGACGCGACAGGGTCCCCGCCCTGCTCACGCGCGGGCGTCGCCCGGGGGGACGGCGGGTCCCGGTGCAGCGCGTCGCCGTTGCCCCCCAACCACACCGGCATGGGTTCGGAGCTCGTCACCATCTGATGCAACACGCGCTTGACGCCGGTCAGGTCCATGGCGCGGGACAGCCGGTCCAGTTCCTGAATGGCCAGCCGCAAGATGACCTCGTCCGCCCCTCCATTGGTGCTGACCGCGAAGACCCCCGGCAAGGTCGTCCGCTCGAGGGGCTCGTCCGGAGTCTCGAGCGCTTCATGGAGTTTCTCACCGGGCCGGATCCCCGAGAACACAATCGGAATGTCCTTGTCGGGCTCCAGTCCGGAGAGCCGGATCAGCTCCTGCGCCAGATCGAGGATCCTGATGGGCTGGCCCATGTCGAGCATGAAAATGTCGTGGGATTCCTGCGCGGCACTGGCTTGGAGGACGAGCGCCACCGCCTCTCGCGTGCTCATGAAGTAGCGGCTCATCTCGGGGTGCGTGATGGTCACAGGTCCCCCGCGGCGGATTTGCTCCTGCAGGACCGGGACGACGCTCCCGCGGCTCCCGATCACATTGCCGAAGCGAACGGCGAGGAAACGCGTGGCCCCCCGCCCGTTCAGGGCTTTCATGACCCACTCCGCCAGACGCTTGGTCGCCCCCATGACGCTCGTGGCGTTCACGGCCTTGTCGGTGGAAATCAGCACGAACGTGTGGGTCCCGCAGGCCAGCGCGGCCTCGGCCACGGCCAGCGTGCCGAGGATGTTCGTCCGGACGGCCTCGTCCGGGTGACGTTCCATCAGCGGGACATGTTTGTAGGCGGCCGCGTGGTAGACTACGTCGGGCCGCCAGGTGCTGAACACTCTTTGGATCTTGTCCGGGTCTCGGACGTCCGCGATCACGGTCTGCACCCGCTGCTCCACTGGAGCATGAACGAGCTCCTCCGCGAGGTGGAACAGCGCGGTTTCGTTCGTGTCGAGCAGGAGCACCCGCGCGGCGTCCGACCTGGACAACTGACGGGCGAGTTCGCTGCCGATCGACCCGCCGGCCCCGGTGACGAGCACCGTTTGCCCTCTCAGGAAGGCAGCGACACGGTTCGCGTCGACGGGCGCCGGCTTGCGCCCCAACAGATCCTCCAGATTCACGTCCCGAATGTCGTGCACCGTCACGTTTCCCGTGAGGAGCTCGTGAAGGCTGGGGAGCACCCGGACCCGCGTAATGCCCGCCCCGCGGGCAAAGCGCATGATATCGCGGACGTGCCCGGAGGCGGCGGAGACGAAGGTAATGACCACTTCGTCGACCTCCAGCTTCCGGACGACTTCCGGAATCGCTTCCTTTCCTCCCATCACCTTCAGGCCGTGGACGAACGTGCCCCACTTCGAGGCGTCATCGTCGATAAATCCCACAGGATGGGCGTGGCCGCTACTCACCATGGACCGGGCGATCATCCCGCCCGCCTCCCCCGCGCCCACCAGCAGGACTCGGGAGCCGCCGCCGTTTCCCGACCCGGCGTGCGGGATCTCCTTCGACAACCGCCGCCCGAGCCGTGAGATCGCGATGAACGTGGTCCCCAACAGATAATCCAGGATCAGGACCCCCCGCGGGAAGGTGCCATAGGCATGGATCCCCTGCAAAAGAAACAACCCCCCCGCCAGGGTGAGCGTCGCCGCGGTCGAGGCCTTCCACGCCCCCACGATCTCCTTGAGACCCACCAGGTTCCAGGTGACGCGGTACAGGCGAAAGATGGTGTTCCAGGCCAGCTTCACGGGAAGAAAGAGGATCAGGACAACCGGCATGGCGGCGAGGTATCGAGACGGAACTGTCCCATCGAAGCGAATGAGAAGCGCCAGCGTGTAGCTCAGGACCCAGAGCACCACATCGCTGATGCCAAAATACACGTGCTGAGAAACACGAGCGTCTGGCACCCGCCTCCGCCGTCCCATCAGAAGGATGCGGCGCATCATGGTGTTGAAAACGCGGCGGAGTCCCGTCCGTCTCCTGCGGGTACCGAGACCGCGGCGGTCATCGGCGCGGCCGCCGCGTCGCCGCGTCCCAGGCTGTAGTACTCGAAGCCGTGCGCCCGCATCTTCGCTGGCTCGAAGAGGTTCCGGCCGTCGATCACGAGCGGAGCGCGCATCACAGGACGCAGGCGCCCGAGATCCACGGACCGGAATTCGTCCCAGTCGGTGAGGATCAAGAGGGCATGCGCCCCCCGCGCGGCCTCGTACGAAGACTCCGCGTAGGTCAGGTGGTCGTCCGGAGGCCAGAGGGCCGCAAGCTTCTGGGCCGCTTGGGGATCGTA
>VBAO01000415.1 GCA_005883865.1 Candidatus Segetimicrobium genomatis | reverse complement strand
TCGGCGTGAACAGCCCGAGCCAAGTTGCGCTTGAGGACCTCATACTTGTGAGCCGCGTCGGGATGGCGACGGAGGTAGTCTCTGAACAGGATGTGTCCAGTGTACTGCTTGCTGTCCAACTCTAGTACGTGAACGAGGTGGGTACGAGGAACTCCCTTCCGAAAGTAGTGCCGCCGAGGAATCCCATATTCCCCTTTGAACTCGTAACCGAGAGCCCCCATCGCTTCGACAGGCGAGTTTGGCCAGGGGTAGGAATGGATGCCGACCGCGATATCAATGATAGGCTTGGCGGCCAATCCGGGTACGGAGGTACTTCCAATGTGTTGGATATCTGCAGCAAAAACACCAAGTGCCGTCGCCAATCGCTCCCGCTCGATCGCGAAGACTTCGGGCCACCGTGGATCGTACTCCTTAATTTCAATCTGAAGCATCGCGTTGTGTTGTTAGGCTAGACTGGTCGGTCCCGCATAAGATGCGGGTCTGTGCCCCGCTGGTCCAGGCCAAGGCGGGCGAGGGCTCGGGTAGCGGTTTGGTGAACATAAGGCCTCGTTGCTATTGTACCCGAATCATTTCGTCAGTTACCCTCCTATTTCGCCAAGACCTAGTGGGGGAGTTGTAGATGCTTTTTGGGAATTGTGAACTTGAAGTGGGGATAGATGACATGACTAGGGCATTGCAAGGAAAACATCTCAGCAGTGATAGCCAGTTTACGTCAGGCACCTCAAGGGTGCCCAACGGCAGTCGACTGAGGTTGGTAAGCGGAAGACCACGCGGTGCCGCCTAGCATCCCCTGGATAAAGGACGCTCCCCTAAGGTGGCTTACGCCCGCCGAAAATTTTACTTCTCGTCGACAAAGTTCCATCTGATCGCCTCAGGCCCGGCGATACAGACCACGTGTCCAATCCGGCGACTAGTGGACAAAGATGCCAGCGGGGTTGCTGAATTGATTGATCTCGCTACCGGCGGTGGGCCCGCCTAATGCGGTCCAGCCCGCCCCTGTCATGTCGTTCATACGCACGATCCGATGGTTTCCAGAGTCCACGACGAAGATCTGCCCGGCGGCGCTCACGAAGACATCAATCGGAAACTTGAACTGGTTCACCCCGCTACCGAAGGCGCCGAGTGTGGTCCAGCCCGCCCCCGTCATATCGTCCATGCGCACGATGCGATGGTTGCCCCAGTCTGCCACGAAGATCTGCCCGGCGGCGCTCACGAAGACGCCAGTCGGAAAATCGAACTGGCTGATCCCATTGCCGAAAGTCTCAGTGCCCAGCGTGGTCCACCCTGCCCCGGTCATGTCGTCCATGCGCACAATGCGACTGTTGGCTGTGTCGGCCACGAAGATGTGCCCAGTGGTGCTCACGAAGATGCAGGACGGATTGAGGAACTCCTTGACCCCGAAGCCCGGAGTGCCGAGCGCAGTCCAGCCCGTCCCGGCCATGTCGTTCATGCGCACGATGCGATGGTTGCCAGAGTCCACGACGAAAATCTGCCCAGTGGCGTTCAAGGAGATGCCAGACGGGCCGAGGAACTGATTGATGCCGCTACCGACGGTGCCGACCGTGAGCAAGCCTGCCCCGGTCATGTCGTCGATGCGCAGGATACGATCGTTGATACCCGAGTCCGCCACGAAGATCTGCCCGGTAGCGCTCACGAAGATGCGAGACGGCGTGAAGAACTGGTTGATCCCGCGGCCGAGATGAGGGGAGCCAAATGTGGTCCACCCCGCCCCGGTCATGTCGTTGATGCGCACGATGCGATTGTTGTCCCTGTCGGTTACGAAGATCTGGCCCGTGGCGCTTACGAAGATCGCAGATGGCTGATTGAACTCGTTGACCCCGTTTCCGAATGTGATCCAACCCATCCCGGTCATGTCGTTCATGCGCACAATGCGATTGTTGAATCTGTCCGCTACGAAGATCTGGCCGGTGCCGTTCACAAAGATGCCAGTCGGACTCCAGAACTGGTCGATGCCGCGGCCGTTGGCACCGAACGTCGTCCAGCCCGCGCCAGTCATGTCGTCGACGCGCACGATGCGGCCGTAGTTCGGGTCCGCCACGAAGATCTGACCTGCGGCGTTCACAAAGATGCCGGTCGGACCTCCGAACTGGTTGACGCCGCTGCCGGGGGTGCCGAACGTCGTCCAGCCCGCGCCAGTCATGTCGTCGATGCGCACGATACGACCGTTGCCCGAGTCCGCCACGAAGATTTGACCTGCGGCGTTCACGAAGATGCCAGATGGGGTGACGAACTGGTTGATCCCGCGGCCGATGGTGCCGAACGTCGTCCAGCCCGCCCCGGTTATGTCGTTCATGCGCACGATGCGATGGTTGCCCATGTCGGTTACGAAGAAAATAGAATTGGTTGGTTTCGCTGCCGGGCGTGCCGAGCGTGGTCCAGCCCGTCCCCATCATGTCGTTGATGCGTATGATGCGATCGTTGTTCGAATCTGTCACGAAGATCTGTCCGGCCGCACTCACGAAGATGCCATACGGTAAGGAGAACTGGTTGATCCGGCTACCGCCAGGGCTGAACGTCGTCCAGCCCGTCCTGGTCATGTCGCTCATGCGCACGATGCGACGGTTACCCGGATCGGTTACGAAGATCTGCCCGGATGAGAACGGGACCGCGCCCGCTTCTCCGCAGGCCGTAATGAGGATGGTGATCAGCCCGATCCTTAGCCCGCGGAGAATCCGTCCCCACATGCCGCCGTACCTCCTTCAAAGAGTAGATGAGATGTAGACTCGCGGCTACACTGGCGTGCGGCCGAGTAAGCCAAGGAGCTGTCTCAAATCTGTGATCTCCGCCCGGGGCTGAGCGAGGTAGCTCAGCCCCACATTCTCCGGGCGCGGTTCGATATTGACCAGGACCGACCGCATGCGGGCGCGCGCAGCGCCGAGTATATCGGTAGCGACAGTGTCGCCCACCACGACGATATCCTCAGGCGGAATATGCCACCGCTCCGCGACGTGCGCCAGAATGGAGGGATGCGGCTTGCGTCGGCCAAACCCGGCTGAGGTCACCAACGGATCAAAATAGGCGATGATTCCGACGCGCGCCGCGATGTCAACCACTAACTGATGGCAGGGTGAGTTACTCACCAGCCCGAGGCGCAATCCCAGCCCTCCGAGCGTTGACAAGACATCGCGTGCTCCGGGATACAGTCGACTGTTTTCTACATCCGGCCGGACGAATGCGGCGTCCGCCTTTTTCAGGATGGCGTTATCGGTTGGCAGTCCTTCGAGACAGAAGATTTCTTTGATAATCTCCAGCGTAGTACGCTCCACCTCACCCCCGCCCACCTTGGCCGATGCCCTTAAGGCTTTGAGCACCGCCTCCGCTAGCACCTCAGGACGGCGACACCCGAGTTCCGCGCGTGCGTACGCGGAAAGAGCGGCACCGAATTCACGTTCCATCTCGGGTGGGGAGGCCCACG
>VBAO01000414.1 GCA_005883865.1 Candidatus Segetimicrobium genomatis | reverse complement strand
CACGGAGATCGCCCTGCGCGGGGACAGGCTCGAGGTCCGTCCCGAGGTGGAGCGGGTGATCAAGTACCAGCGGACCTACGAGATCGTCAGGGAGCGGCTCGGCAGCAATACGTCCGGCGCCATCGACACCCCGAGCGCCGTCTGCCGGTTCGTTGTCGTGCGCGCGGACGGCCAGGTGGTCAAGAGCGCGACCGCCCACCTTGCGGGGCCCGGCGTGTACGGCATCGACCTCCGCGAAGGGTTGGGACCCGGCGCGTATTCGATTCAGGTGGCCGTCTTTCTCGACGACAACCAGATGAACCCGGAGATCAAGTCGGTCGGCTACCGGAGGCCGTGAGGGCGGGCCGGGGCCGCGCGCCTCGCCGCGCACGATCGATAGGGGGGGATGGACCCTTCGGACGATTCTGATTGATCCCCGCGTCTCCTCCGGCCGATCGAGCCCGGCTGATGCGGTTGATGCCCCTGAATCCTTCGAGGGGAGAATTGCCCAGGCCAAGGGTTCTGGCCGAATATGGAAGGGGACGACGCCGGACCTTGGGGGGGATGTGTGGTGCACAGAGTGAACAGACTCATGACGCACGCGATGCTCTTCCTGCTCGCGCTGATGACCGGGATGCTGCTCCCGCCTCTGTGGGGCGGGGTCCCCTAGCACGGAGGGATTGCGAACAGGCGCCTCGTATGCCTCCCTGGCCCAGCGGCGCGGGCGGGGGGGATCGGTGGATCTCAAAGGGTCGGTCGCGATCGTGACGGGCGGAACCGGGGGGTTGGGGCGCCGCATCTGCCGGTCGCTGGCTCAGCACGGGGTCCGCGTCGCGGTCTGCTATCAGCGGCGGAAGGTCGAGGCGGAGGCCGTGGCCGGCGAGTTGCAGGCGCTCGGCGGGCGGGCCGCCCCCTTTCAGGTCGACGTCGTCGAGGCGGGCTCGGTGGACCGGCTCGTCGCGGAGGTGGCCCGGACGTTTGGCCGGGTCGACATCCTGATCAACGACGCGGCCTACAATAAGTGGATCCCCTTCCAGCGGCTGGGGGACCTGGCCCTCGACGATTGGAATCAGATCCTGACGACGAACCTGACCGGCCCGTTCCTGTGCATCAAGGCCGTGGCTCCGGTCATGAAGCGCCAGGCGCAGGGGCGGATCGTCAACGTCTCGTCGATCGCGGGGTTCAGTCCGACGGGATCCTCGATCGCGTACGCCGTCTCCAAGTCGGGATTGAACCACCTGACCCGGTGCATGGCCGTGGCCCTGGCCCCGGAGATCCTGGTCAACGGCGTCGCGCCGGGGTACATGGAAGGGACGCGGATGAGCGAGAACCTGGCGCCGGAGTACCGCCAGCGGGCCACGCAGGGGGCGGCGCTGCAGCGGCCAACAGACAAGGACGACGTGGATCACGGGGCAGACGCTCGTGGTCGACGCGGGGCGCGTCTTCCACTGAGGGCGCCTGCCATTCTGACTGGAGGGGGATCTCCATGGGTCTGAGGACGTACCTCTGCGTTGCCCTGGTCTTTGCGGTCGTCGGAAGCGCGGCCATGAACCGGCCCGGCCTCGGGGCGGCCGGCGCCACCCGCACCGACGTCCTCGTCATCGCCAAAGACATCTCGGATATCCGGACCCCCGATCCGAGCAAGGCCTACGACGTCGGCGGCGTCTTCCTGCAGTTTCCGATCTACAGTCGGCTCGTCAGGCAGCGGGCGCCCAACTTTTGGAAGATCGAGCCCGACCTGGCCGAGTCCTGGAGCGTCGCCCCGGATGCCACCACCTACACGTTCAAGCTCCGGAAGGACGCCGTGTTCGCGAGCGGGAACCCGGTGACGTCGGAAGACGTCCGCTTCTCCCTGCTGCGGGCCAAGAATATCAAGGGCTACGGGGCCTTCCTCGCCGATCCCATCAAGACCGTCGAGGTCGTGGATGCCCAGACGGCCAGGGTCGTGCTCAACGACCCCGACGCCACGTTTCTGGCCGCGCTCGCGGCCGGGGTGTTCTCGATCGTCGACAGCAAGACGGTCCGGGCGCAGGGCGGGGTGGAGACCGTGGGCGCCGACTCCCTGGATCGGGCCGAGCAGTGGTTCTACACGCACTCGGCCGGGGCGGGACCGTATGTCCTGCAGCGGTACACCCGCGAGACCGAGATCGTCCACGAGCGCAACGAGCGGTACTACGGGGTGAAGCCGTTCTTTCGCGAGGTCATCGTCAAACACATCAAGGACCCCGGCACGCAGTCGCTCACGCTGCAACGGGGAGACGTCGACATGGCGCTCGACCTGAGCGTCGACCAGGCCGAGGACCTGCGGGGCAAGTCCGGGGTCACGCTGTTCGAGGACCCGTCGGCGTACACCGTGTACCTGGGATTGAACACCAGCACGCCGCCGTGGGACAACGTGCGGGCGCGCGAAGCGGTGAAGTACGCGATCGATTATGACGGGATCGTGTCGGGCATCATGCGCCGCCACGGACGCCGGATCGGCGGCATCATGATGCCGGGGATGCTGGGGTTCCCCGAGTCCCTGAACACGGCGCTCCTCTACCGGCACGATCAGGCCAAGGCCGTGGGACTCATGAAGGAGGCCGGCGTGTCCAAGGCCAGCGTCCCCTTGACCT
This sequence comes from Candidatus Segetimicrobium genomatis, assembly GCA_005883865.1. Lineage (GTDB taxonomy): Bacteria > Sysuimicrobiota > Sysuimicrobiia > Sysuimicrobiales > Segetimicrobiaceae > Segetimicrobium. The sequence goes on along the minus strand of VBAO01000414.1, from coordinate 2,737 downwards.
GGGCCGCGGGCACGAACTACGGGGCGCTGCCGCTCGACCGGCTCGCCCAAAAGCTCCGCGGGGACCTGGGGAAGATCGGGATCGACCTCCGGCTCCAGCCGGTGCAGCAGTCCATCTTCCTGACCTACTACCGCCAGGGCAAGCCGCAGACCGCGATCGGCTTCTGGTTCCCGGACTTCATGGATCCCGACAACTGGTCGTACTTCGTCACGGGGTTCATCAACAAGCGCCTCCACTGGCAGAACCCCGAGGCGGCCAAGCTGGTCGGGCAGGCTCAGAAGACGGCCGATCCGCAGGCCCGGGCTTCGATGTACGAGCGGTACAACAAGATGCTGGCCGCCCCCGACGCGCCGTACGTGTTCCTGGCGCAGCCGACCAACCTGACGGCGGCGCGCGACAACATCACGGATTTCAAGTTCCACCCGCTCTACTTCCTCGCTGCGCCCCGGCCCGCCGTCCTGCCCGGTGATGGGCCGCTACCTCTTCAGGCGGGCGCTGCTGGGACTGCCGACGCTCGTCGGCATCACCGGCGTCACGTTTCTCGTGTCGCATCTGTTGCCCACCGATCTCGTCCTGATCAACCTCGGGGATCGCGCGACCCAGAGCCCGGGCCTGGTCGAGGCGTTCCGGCATCGGTGGGGGCTCGACCGGCCGGTCGTCGTCCAGTACCTCATCTATCTCGGCAGCCTGCTGCGCGGCGATCTCGGGACCTCGATTGCGACGAACCGGCCGGTCCTGACAGAGCTGGCCCTCTCCCTGCCGGCGACGGTCGAGCTGGCCACCGTCGCCGTGGTCGTCGCGGTCATCGTCGGCGTGAGCCTCGGGATCCTGGCGGCGGTGACCCGCGACTCCGCCGTGGACGCCGTCGCGCGCGGGGCCGCGGCGATCGGGGTGGCGGTCCCCACGTTCTGGTTTGCGATCCTCCTGCTCTCGACGGTCTACTATCGCCTCGGCTGGGCGCCGCCCCCCGGCCGTCTGACCTCGGGGCTCGCCCCGCCCGAGCCGATCACCGGCATGTATGTGCTGGACAGCCTGCTCCGGGGGCGCCCGGACCTCTTTGCCGACGCGTTGCGCCATCTCGCGCTGCCCGTCGTGGTGCTCGCGACGATCGGGGTCGGGTTCGTGACCCGGATCACGCGGGCAAGCATGCTCGAAGTCCTCGCCCGCGACTACGTGCGGACCGCGCAGGCCAAGGGGCTGACCCGGTGGGCCGTGGTGCTCCGCCACGCCCTTCGCAACGCCCTAATCCCCATCATCACGATCGGGGGCACCCTCTACGCGCAGCTGATGTCCGGGACCGTGATGACCGAGACGATCTTCTCCTGGCCCGGGCTGGGGCGGTACGCGTTCTCTTCCGCGGCCAGCCTGGACTTCCCGGCGGTGATGGGGGTCGCGCTGGTCGTCGGCGCCATCTACGTCGCGATCAACCTCGGCGTCGACCTGCTGTACGTCCTGGTGAACCCGCGGGTCCGGTTCCGGTGATCCGCTGGCGCCGCCACCTCGGGCTCCTCGTCGGGGGCGCCGCCGTCGCCGTCTCGGTGGTGGCCGCCGGCGCCGCGCCCCTCCTCACCCCGTACGGGTGGGACGAGCAGCATCTCGAGGCGGCGTTCCACCCGCCGACGCCCGTCCATCCCTTCGGGACGGACGACCTGGGCCGGGATGTGCTGACCCGCGTCCTCTACGGCGGCCGGTACACGCTCGCGCTCGCCGGTTCAGTCGTCGCCCTCGCGGGCCTGGCCGGCATGATGATCGGCGCGTTCTCCGGCTACGTGGGCGGGTGGGCCGATGAAGGGGTGATGCGGGCGACCGAGCTCGTCATGGCTTTTCCGGCGATCATCCTGGCGATGGCAATCGTCGTCGCCCTGGGTCCGGGGCTGGTCAACGCGGGCCTCGCGATGGGCCTGGTCTGGTGGCCCCCCTACGCGCGGCTCGCGCGCGGAGAGGTGCTCGCGGTCCGGACCCTCGAGTACGTGGAGGCGGCCGCCGCGATCGGGCAGACCCCGTGGGGGATCTTCCGCCGGACGATCCTGCCGAACGTCCTCCCCGGAATGGTGGTGCTCGCCACCATCGATCTCGGCGCGGCGATCGTGACGGGGGCCGGCCTGAGCTTCCTCGGGCTCGGCGCCACGCCCCCGGCGCCTGAATGGGGGGCGATGGTGAGCGCGGGCCGGGAGCTCCTCGCGCAGTGGTGGGTGGCGACCTTTCCGGGACTGGCGATCTTCCTTACGGTCATCGCCTTCAATTTCGTCGGCGATGGGATCCGGGACGTGCTCGACCCGAGGAGGCGCGGGAGCTGATCCAGAAGAGGGCCGGGATGCGCGCGATCGTCATCCGCGAGCACGGCGGGCGCGACAAGCTCCTCCTGGACGCCGATGCCCCGACCCCGCGGGCCGGGCCGGGGCAGGTCGTCGTGCAGGTCCACGCCTGCGGCCTCAACCACTTGGACATCTTTGTCCGGCGCGGCATGCCCGGCAAGCGAATCCCGCTCCCCTTCACCTCGGGGGGCGACATCGCGGGGGTGATCGCCGAGCAGGGGGCGGGCGTGTCGGGCGTCGCCGTGGGGCAGCGGGTGCTGGTGGACCCCGCGATCGAGCACGGCGCGATCGGCGAAGACGCGCCCGGCGGCCTGGCGGAGTACGCTCTGGTCCCGGCGGCGAGCCTGATCCCGCTTCCGGACGCCATGCCGTTCGACGAGGCGGCGGCGCTGCCGATCGCCTACGGCACGGCGTGGCGGATG
>VBAO01000241.1 GCA_005883865.1 Candidatus Segetimicrobium genomatis | reverse complement strand
CCGAGGATCTGGCGGACCTCCGCCCCCGGGGTGGGAAACGCGAAGACCGCGAACGTCTCCCGCGATGGATCGAACCGCACCAGGGCGTTGGCCCCCCAGTCGCTAAGCCAGACCATGTCCTGGTCGTCCACGTACACCGCGTAGGGCTTCGGCCGCTCGCCGGGAACGCGCCACTCCCTCCACCGCCCGCTTGCGGGATCGTAGAGCGCCACGTTGCCGGCATTCCACTCGCTCACCCAGATCCGCCCCCGATGATCCGCCCACACGCGCCGCGCCCCCTGGTCCCGGGTCGGCGGCTGGAGCACGGC
>VBAO01000242.1 GCA_005883865.1 Candidatus Segetimicrobium genomatis | reverse complement strand
TGTTCCTGGTTCGGGGCGAACATCGCGCCGAACGTGGACAGCACGACATCGAAGGATGCGTCGGGAAACGGCAGACGCTCCGCATCGCCTTCGTGGAAGGCGATCTGCAGGCGTTCGGCGGCGGCCCGCTCCCGCGCCCGCTCGAGCAGCGCGGGGACGAAGTCCACGCCGGTCACATCGCAGAAGCGGCGCGCAGCGGCGAGCGCCGTGTTGCCGCTCCCCGTCGCTACGTCGAGGACTTTCCAGCCCGGACGGACGTCGACCGCTTCGCAGAGCATCTCCCCCACGATGAGGTTGGTCGTGCCGATCATCGCGAAGTCGCCCGACGCCCACGTCTGCTGCATCCGGCTCTTGATCGCCTCAAGATCGCTCATCGTCGCCCACCCTTTCGCCGCGGCGCGCTTCGTCGCCCACCCGCGGTCCTCGGCTTCGCGGATCCCTTGACGCCTGCCGGCGCCCGTTTCTTTCGCGAGCGCGGCACGGCTCCGCCATTCCGCTTCGCGTTCCCCTCGGGTCCCACCGTCACCCCGTACTCCGCGGCCCCCTGAGGGGTGACGTAGCCGTCGTCGAGGTCGGCCTGCACCTGCTTCAGCGGCCGCTCCAGGGGATCGCCGTACCCGCTCCCGCCCGCGATCTCGATCGTCGCGCGCTGGCCGGTGTGCCGCAACTCGGCCAAGCTGACCGTGGCCCCACTTTCCAGCACCAGCGTTCCATCGGCCACGTAGGCCCGCGCCCTCGCGCCCGCCCGCCCCCCAAACAACCCCGGGGGCGCGACGAGCATCCCGTGCGGATGGAGGTCGACGAGCGCGGAGAAGCCGTCGTCCGAAAGCTTTCGGATGCGCACGCGCTGCCCCAACCCGCCGCGGTGGCGGCCGGGTCCCCCCGAGTCGGGGATGAGTTCCTTGCACTCCACCACGAGCGGCGTCCGGTGCTCGAACATCTCGACCGAGACATTGCCCGCCGAGGTCGGGTACAAGAGGGCCGACTGGCCGTCGCCGTGCGCGCCGGCGCCCTGGCCGCCCCCCTGGAAGAGGTGGTCGTTGAACACGCGCCCCTGGGCGTCGACGCCGTACGCGCCCATCCCCATCGGGAGGCCGGTGAACGCCTGGACGCGGTCCCGCAGGATCGGCGCCAGGGCCTTGAACACCGCCGGGCCGCAGTACCACCCGGTCTGCGTCCGCTGGTTCACCGAGGCGGGGTACCGGCAGTTGAGGATCGTCCCCTCGGGCACCGTGACGTGCAGCGGCCGGAAGCACCCGGCGTTCGAGGGGATCTCGGGCGTCAGGATCGACTTGAGCACATAGGTCGTGTGCGCGGCGGTGTAGTGGTAGGTGCAGTTGATGCCGCCCCTGGGTAACTGGGGAGGTGCGCCGGCCCAGTCGACCGTGATCTCGTCGCCGTCGACCGTGACCGCGCACGGCAGCGTGAGCGGCTCGCCGAGCCCGTCGAAGGTGACCTCGCTCCGGTAGGTTCCCTCCGGCAGCGCGCGGATCGCCTCCCGCATCGCACGCTCCGCGCGCTCCTGCACGACGTGGGCGAGCGGGGTCAGCGAGTCCAGCCCGTACTCGTCCATGAACGCGACGAGCCGGTCCGCCCCCACCTGGTTGCTCGACACCTGGGCCTGGATGTCGCCGAGCACCATCTCGCCCCGGCGCACGTTGGCCCGGATCATCTCGATCAGGTCCCGGTTCGGCTCGCCGCGGCGGTAGAGCCTGAGCGGCGGGATCTGGAGCCCTTCCTCGTAGATCTCGCGGGCGCTCATCGAGTCGCGCGTCCCGCCGATATCGGAGCAGTGGCCGATCGACCCGACGAGGCCGACCAGCACGCCCCTCCGGAACACCGGGGTGACGGCGGCCAGGTCGTAGAGGTGTCCCGCGCAGATCCACGGGTCGTTGGTGACGAGCACGTCGCCCGGCTCGAGGGTGTCGCGGGGGAACGCGGCCAGCAGGTGCCGCACCGCGAGCGGCAGGGTCAGGTTGAACACCGGCATCGACCGCGGCGAGTGCGCGATCGAGTCGGCGTGGGGGTCGAACACCTCGCACCCGAAGTCCTGGGCCTCGCCGATGATCAGGCTGAACGCGGTCCGCCAGATCGTGATCCAGCACTCCTCCGCGATGTTGATCAGGCGGCTCCACATGATCTCGAGCGAGACCGGATCAAACGTGGCGCTCATGACCGCCCCACCGCGATCACCAGGTTGCGGTGCCCGTCGACCTCCAGCGCATCCCCGGGCCCGACGACGGTCGTCGCCTCCCGCTCCTCTACGATCGCGGGACCCGCGCACGCCGCGCCCGGCCGCAGCCCGTACCGATCGTACACCGGCACCTCGACGAACCCTTCGGTCTCGGGGAAGTACGCCCGCCGGCGGCCCTTGAGCGCGGCGGCGGCGCGCGCCCCAGGATCGACGGGAGAGGTCTCCAGTTGCACGCGCGGCCGGGGGCCGGTGACGAGCACGCGCCAGTTCAAGGCCTGCACCGGCCGGCCGGGGAGGTAGGTGCTGTAGAGCCGGCGGTACTCCGCCTCGAACCGGGCGGTCAGATCCGGCACGATCTCAGACGTGAGGCGCCCGCCCGGCACCGGCACCTCGATGTCGTGGAACTGCCCCGAAAGGCGCATCTCCGCCCGCCGCTCGCAGGTCACGTCGGAGGGACCGACGCCGCCCTCCGCGAGCATCGCGCGTCCCCGCGCCTCCATGTCCAGATAGAGCCGGTCGATCCGTCCCCAGTCCAGCGTCTCGAGCTCCCCGGGGAAGGAATGCGCGAATTCGAAGCTCAAGGGCGTGACGAGGAACCCGAGGGCCGAGGCCGCCCCCGACGCCGGCGGCACGAGCACGTGCGTGAGGCCGAGGATGCGGGCGACCCTCGACGCATGGGCCGGCCCCGCGCCGCCGAAGGCCAGCATCGCGTAGCGGCGGGGATCCTGCCCCCGTTCGATCATGTAGACGCGGGCGGCGGCCGCCATGTTCTCGCTGACGATCCGGTGGACGCCCCACGCCGTCGACACGGTGTCCAGCCCCACCGCCGCGCCCAGCCGCTCGAGCGCCTCGAGGGCGGCCGGGCGGTCGAGCGACATCGTCCCCCCGAGGAAGTACCCGGGGTCGAAGTACCCGAGGGCGAGACACGCGTCCGTGACCGTCGCCTCGCGCCCCCCGCGGCCGTAGCAGGCCGGGCCCGGGGACGCCCCCGCGCTCTGGGGCCCCACCTTCATCAGCCCGAGCGCGTCGATGCGCGCGATCGAGCCGCCTCCCGCGCCGATCTCCATCATGTCCACCACCGGGGCCACGACCGGCAGCCCCGACCCGCGCTTGAACCGGTGGACCCGCGCCGCCTCCATCATCGGGGCGATCTCGGGGCGGCCGCCGCGCACCAGGCAGATCTTGGCGGTCGTTCCCCCCATGTCGAAGGCGACCAGGTCCCACAGGCCCAACCGCTCGCCGAAGAACGCGGTGACGAGCGCGCCGCCGGCGGGGCCCGACTCCAGGAGGCGGATCGGGAACCGGCGGGCGGTCTCGCACGTGGCCGTTCCGCCCGACGACTGCATCAGGTAGAACCGCCCGACGAACCCCCGCTCGGCGAGCGCCTTCTCGAGGCGCTCGAGGTAGCGGTCGACGAGGGGTTTGACGTAGGCGTTGCAGACCGTCGTGCACGTCCGCTCCCACTCCCGGATCTCCGGCACCACGTCGCTGCTGAGCGAGACGCTGACGCCGGGAAACGCCCCCTGGACGGCCGCACGCACGGCCTCCTCGTGCGCCGGGTTCTTGTAGGCGTGCAGGAGCGAGACCGCAACGGACTCGACCCCCTCGGCCACCAGGCGGCCCACCGTCCGGCGGACCTGGGCCGGGTCGAGCGGCGTCAGGACCTCCCCGTCCCGGGTGATCCGCTCGTCGAGTTCCACCCGCCAGCGCCGCGGCGCCAGGGGCGGCGGGAACCGGAGGAAGAGGTCGTAGATATCGTAGCGCTGCTCCCGGCCCATCTCGACCACATCCCGGAATCCCCGAGTCGTGAGCAGCGCGGTCGCCGCGCCGGCCCGCTCGATGATCAGGTTCGTCACGAGGGTGGTGCCGTGCACCAGGGTGCCCACATCCCGGAGGTCCACATCGACGGACCGGCAGAGCTCGGCGAGTCCCCCGAGCGCTCCTTCCGCGGGATCGGGAAACGTGGTGAGGACCTTGTGCAGGTGGATCGCTCCCGTGGCATCGTCGAGCAGCACGAAGTCCGTAAAGGTGCCGCCGATGTCCAACCCGATCCGGTATCCTCCACGCATGGCCGGGGGTGCGCCTTCGAAACCGGCGCCGCCGTCCCCTGCCGCGCCCCCGGCAGGAACGGCTTTTGCGGCCCCGAAGGACGGCACTGCAATCCGGCACCAGGAGGGGGGAGCGCGATGCCGCTGTACGTGGGGCTCTTGAACTGGACCGAGCAGGGCGTCAAGGCCGCCAAGGACACGGTCAAGCGGGCGCAGACCTTTCGGACCTTCGCCGAGAAGGCGGGCTGCAAGGTCCGCGAAGTGCTCTGGACGATGGGACCCTACGACGCCGTCGCCCTCTATGAGGCGCCCGACGACATCACCGCGAGCCGGCTCATGATTACGCTCGGCATGCAGGGGTACGTCCACACCCTCACGATGCGCGCCTTCACGCCCGACGAGGCGAAGAAGATCGTCGGCGGACTGCCGTAGCCGGCTGAGCCCTGCCTCAGGAACCCACGCCCCGATCCGGTAAAGGAGGCACCGATCCCATGGGACACCAGATGCGCGCCGCGATCGTCCTGCTGGTCGGAGCGGCGCTTGCGGGAGCGATCACGTTCTCCACCTCCGCGGCCTCCCGGCGGGGCGGGACCCTCCGCGTCGCGGAGATCGGCGAGCCTCTCACCCTGGACACGGTCGCGACGACGGCCACGCAGACCTCCAGCCTGACCCACGCCATCTTCGAGGAACTCTTCGCCTTCGATGCCAACTGGCGGGTCCAGCCGATGCTGGCCGAGTCCTACACGCGGAGCCAGGACGGCCGCACCTACACCTTCACGCTGCGGAAGAATGTGCCGTTCCACAACGGCAAGGAGATGACCGCGGACGATGTGGTCGCGTCCCTGAACCGGTGGGGCAAGATGAGCCCCCGGGGCTCCTCGGTCTACAAGAACGTCGAGTCCGTCACGGCGTCGGACAAGTACGCGGTGGTCATGAAGTTCAAGGAACCCTTCGCCCCGCTGCTGTCCTTCCTGGCGCTCCCGAATGGCGCGGCGGCGATCATGCCGAAGGAGATCATCGACGCCACCGGCCCGGCGCTCAAGCAGTACATCGGCACGGGCCCCTACAAGTTCGGCGAATGGGTACCCGACCGGCACGTCAAGCTCGTCCGCTTCGACACCTACGCGGCGCGGAGCGACCCCTCGAGCGGGGCCGCCGGCAGGCGGGAGGCGCTCGCCGACGAGATCTACTTCTATCCGGTCTCCCAGGTCGCGACCCGCACCGCCGGGGTCCAGAGCGGCGACTACGACATCGCCGATTCCACGCCCAATCAGGACGCCTACAGCCAGGTCAAGAAAGACGCTCGGGTGGTCGTCGAGCCCGTCAAGCCCGGGGATTTTCTGACGTTCTTCTTCAACAAGAAGCAGGGGTTGATGGCCAACGAGAAGCTCCGGCAGGCGGTGCTGCTCGCGCTCGACATGCAGCCGATCATGAAGGCCACGTTCGGCAATCCGGAGCTGTTCTCGCTCGGGCCCAGCATCTACCCCTCGGGCACCCCCTGGTACACGACCGCGGGACAGGAGATGTACAACATCCACGACGCCGCCCGGGCCAGGCAGCTCATGAAGGAGGCCGGCTACAACGGCGAGCCGGTCCGCTGGCTGACGACCCAGCAGTACGACTATATGTTCAAGAGCACGGTCGTCGCCGCCGCTCAGCTTCAGCACGTCGGATTCAAGGTGGACATGCAGGTCTTGGAGTGGGCGGGCGTCCTCGACCACCGGTCCAAGCCGGGCGACTATGACCTGTTCACGACGTCCCACGGGTTTGTCGCGGATCCGGCGCTCATCACGGTGTTCAACCCTGGATACCCCGGATGGTGGGACTCGACGGAGAAAAACAAACTCTTCGATGAGTTCAACCAGACGGGCGACCCGGGGGCGCGCGTCAAGATCTGGTCCAAGCTGCAGCAGCTCATCTACCAGCAGGCCCCGCTCGTCCGGCCGGGGGAGTACTACACCCTGCAGATGTGGTCCAAGGCGATCCAGGGCTTCCATGCCTCGTACTTCCTGGTGCTCTGGAACGTCCAGCCTGCGAAGTAGGTGCTCGCATACCTGACCGGCCGGCTGCTCGCGCTGCTGCCGGTGCTGCTGGTCGTCGGAGCCGTCGTGTTCCTGCTGATCCACCTGACCCCCGGCGATCCCGCGCGGGTCCTCCTGGGGCAGGACGCCACGCCGGAGCAGGTGCAGGCGCTCCGCCACGACCTGGGGCTCGACCGGCCGCTCATCGTGCAGTTCGGCCTCTGGCTCGCCCGCGCGGTCCGCGGAGATCTCGGGCTGTCGATCTTCCAGCACGTTCCGGTGACCGACGACATCCTGCAGCATGCCGGCCCCACGGTGATGCTCTCCCTTCTCGCGATCACCGTCGCGCTCCTGATCGGCATCCCCGCCGGGGTCGTGTCCGCGGTGTTCCGGAACTCCTGGCTGGACCAGGGCAGCCTCGCGCTCGCGATGCTCGGGGCCGCGGTGCCGAGCTTCTGGCTCGGCCTCTCCCTCATCGTCGTCTTCGCCGTCAACCTGGGGTGGCTGCCGTCGTCGGGCTACCGGTCATTGTCCCAGGGGGCCGGGCTGAGCCTGCACTACCTGCTCCTGCCCGCCCTGGCCCTCGGCCTCCCCAACTCCTCGCTGATCATCCGGTTCACCCGGAGCAGCCTCCTCGACGTAATCGGCAACGACTACATCCGGACCGCGCGGGCGAAAGGCGTCAACGAGCGCGCGGTGATCTTCCACCACGCGTTTCGCAACGCGCTCGTCCCGATCCTCACGGTCGTGGGGCTCACCTTCGCGGCGCTGATGGGCGGCGCGGTGGTGACCGAGACGGTGTTCAGCCTTCCCGGCGTCGGGCAGCTGGTCGTCTCGTCGGTCCTGCGGCGGGACTACCCCGTGATCCAGGGCGTCATCCTGATGGTGGGGACGATCTACGTCCTGATCAACCTCGGGGTGGACCTCCTCTACTTCCTCGTGGACCCTCGGGTGAAGTACTGACCGACCGATGGCCCAGGGCGCCTTATTCTCCCCCGCCGTCTCCCCCGCGCGCCCGGGCGCGGCAGGGCTCCTGTGGAGGATGGTCCGCCGCCGCCGGATCACCGGCGTCGGCGCGGCGCTGATCCTGATCGTCGTGCTCGGCGCCCTGGCCGCTCCGGTCCTCGCCCCATACGATCCGGTCGCGCTCAACGTCCCGGATCGCCTGCTGGGGCCGCGGGACGCGCACCCCTTCGGCACCGACGAGTTCGGACGGGACATCCTGAGCCGGACCCTCTACGGCGCCCGGCTGTCGCTCCTCGTCGGCGCGCTCGTCACGGCGCTCGCGGCCACCGCGGGGGTGCTCGTGGGGCTCGCGGCGGGCTCGAGCCCGCGGGCCGATCGGATCCTGATGCGCATCATGGACGGCCTGATGGCGTTCCCGGACGTCTTGCTCGCGATCGGCCTGATGGCGGCGCTCGGGCCGAGCGCCCGCAACGTCGTCCTCTCGTTGGGGTTCGTCTACACCCCGCGGATCGCGCGGGTCGTCCGCGCCGCGGTGCTCGTGGTCATCCGGCTGGAGTACGTCGAGGCCGCCCGGGCGGTGGGCGCGTCGGGCGCGCGAATTCTCGCCAGGCACATCCTCGTCAACTGCGCCTCGCCGGTCATCGTCCAGGGCACGTTCATCACCGCGTACGCGATGCTGGGCGAGGCGGCCCTGAGCTTCCTGGGCGTCGGCGTCCCGCCGCAGGTCCCCACCTGGGGCGGGATCATCAGCGCCGGCCAGGTCTACCTCCGGCAGGCCCCGTGGATCAGCCTCTTCCCCGGGGTCGCGATCATCGTGAGCGTGCTCGCCCTCAACCTGCTCGGCGATGGGCTGAGGGACTTTCTCGATCCCCGCCTGCGGTATTCCTGATGCGCTCACGCGCCGCGGGCGGGTGACGCCACCACCACAGAGGAGGGTCGGCATGGGCTCGGTGCTGCTCCGCGGCGGTCAGGCGATGCACCTCGGCGGTGTGCCCAACAAGACGGCGGTGGACATCGGGATCGGCGGGGACGGCCGGATCACCCTGGCCGGCCGCTGGCCGGGCCAGCCGCGGTTCGATGAGGTCATCGACCTTCGGGGCGCGTGGCTGTCGCCCGCCTGGATCGACCTCCACGTCCACTGCTATTACGGAGGGACCTGGCTCTCCCTGCGGCCCGAGCAGGTAGGTCCGGCCACCGGGGTCGGGCTCGCCGTGGACTGCGGCAGCGCCGGCGAAGCCAACTTCCCGGGCCTCCGCGAGTTCATCATCGCGCCCGCCCCCTTTCCGATCCTGGCGTACCTCAACATCAGCACCATCGGGCTCGTCGCCGCCAATCGCGTGAGCGAGCTCATCGGGGATCCGGTGCTGGACCCGGAGCGCACCGCCCGGGTCGCCGAGGCGCACCGCGACCTGATCAAGGGGATCAAAGTCCGCGCGAGCAACCAGGTCGTCCGGGAGTGGGGGATGACCCCGGTCCGGGTGGCCAAGGCGCTCGCGCGGGCGGTGCGGCTCCCGCTCGTCGTGCACATCGGCGAGGCGCCCCCCACGCTCGACGAGATCCTCGACATCCTCGAGCCGGGCGACGTGATCACCCATTGCTTCACCGGTAGGATCACCACCTCGATCCTCCGCCACGAGCCCTATTTCCGGCGGTTCGAAACCATGGCGGCGGCCGGGGTGATCCTCGACCTGGGGCACGGCCAGGGCAGCTTCCACTATCCCACGGCCCGCCGGGCGGTCGAACGGGGCCTCCTCCCGACCACCCGATGAGCAAGATGATGATGCTCGGCATGTCGATCGAGGACGTCGTGGAGCGCGTCACGGCGGCGCCCGCGCGCTTCCTGGGGTTGGAGGAGTGGGGGCGCGCCGGGGTCGGCGCGCCCGCCCGCTTCACCGCGTTCGAGGTCGAGGATGGCGAGGAAACGCTGCCCGACTCCTACGGCAACACGGAGGCGATCCGGCGGCTGTTCGAGCCGCGCTGCACCGTCGTGGGCGCGGCGGTCACGCCCGCGGCCCGGAACACCGCCCGCGAGCAGCAGAGCACCTCGATAGCGGGCGGCGGATGATCATCGCGGGCGAGTCCTTCGATGCCTCCGGTACAGCTTCCGGGTCAAGAAGATCTGACCGATATGATAGGACTCGTGCGCGGCCGCGCCCAGGAGCAACTGGGCCGGGGGATACCGGCCGCGCCTGGGGTCGAAGGTCTCGGGCTCGAGGCCCATCACCG
>VBAO01000240.1 GCA_005883865.1 Candidatus Segetimicrobium genomatis | reverse complement strand
GGTGTGATCCCCGGGGGACCGGGTACTCGCGCAGCGGGACCGTGCCGTCCTGGGCCCGCACACGGCCCGCCCCGGCGCCCCCCGCGACCCCGATCGCGGTGAGCGCGAGGACCGCCAGCGCGGCGACCGCGCGTGGCACGCGGCGTTGTCGAGCGATCACGCTCCCAGGCCCCCCCACGCCGCGGGGCGAGACCCGCGGTCTCGAGCCCGGATCACCGGAGCAGCCTCGAGCGCCGTCGATCCGCATAGACCCTCCCGCCCGCCTGGCATG
>VBAO01000239.1 GCA_005883865.1 Candidatus Segetimicrobium genomatis | reverse complement strand
CACCCGTGGGAAGAGCTCTTGGATTCCTGGCTGACGCCCAACGCCAAGTTCTTCTCCGTGGCGCACTATGGGAGTCCGGATCTCATGCAGCCCTGGCGGTTAGAGGTTACCGGTCTCGTTAGGCAGTCGAGGATTTTCTCGCTGGACGAACTCAAATCCCGACCGCGACAGGAGATCATCTTCACGCTCGAGTGCTCCGGCAATCATGGGTTGCCCGGTTTCACCAGCGGTATCGGCACAGCGCGGTGGGCAGGGACGCCTTTGGCACCCCTCTTGCGCGAGGTCGGGGTGTTGGATCAGGGCATCGAGGTGGCATTTTGGGGCAGCGATGCGGGCGACGAAGAGGTGCGCCAGATCAAGATGCGGCAGCACTTCGTCCGGAGTCTGTCGCTGGCGGATGCGATGAGCCCGCAGACACTGCTGTGTTACGAGATGAACGGCGCGCCGCTGCCGCTGATCGTGCCGGGCTGGTATGGGATCGCGAACGTAAAATGGCTCATGCGGATCGAGGTGCTGCGGACGCGGTGGGAAGGCCGCTTCATGACGCGCGACTACGTCACGATTCGCGAGGAGACGCGCAACGGCAACACGGTTTGGACGGAGACCTTAGTGGGCCGGGCTTTGCTCAAATCTGTGCCCGCCAGGGTCACCCGGCTGAACGGGCAATACCGGATTGTCGGCGCCGCCTGGGGGGGCCCGATTGCACGGGCGGAGGTGCAGATCGACGGTGGGTCGTGGGTACCGGCGACGATCGACCGAAGTGAGGGAGCGGAATTCGCGTGGAAGATCTGGTCTCTGGATTGGAAGAGTCCCTCCGCAGGGGAGCATGTGATTGCGTCACGGGCCATTGACACGCAGGGGAACATCCAGCCAGCATCGGATGATCCACGGATCGCCAAGAAACGCACCTATTGGGAGAGCAACGGGCAAGTCACCCGGCGAATTCGTATCACGTAACGTTCCGATAAGGATGGGTCCTTCATCAAAGCCTATGCGGAAGTGACGTGCGTGAAGCATCACCAGGAGTAACTACGCCGGGGGAAGGCCGGTTCGCCTGCACCCTCGAGGGACACCGGAGGCCGGAATGCAGGGCGTGCTCGAAGTGAAGTAGCCGCGCAATTGCAAGCGCACCGTTTCTCCAGCAAGCCTCCCGCCATCCTCCGCTAAAGTTCTCCACCGCCAGGGCCGCCGGACCGGGCTCGGTCATCGCCAGGGGGCCCGGGTCGCGGGCCCGCGGGGATGTCCGCTTCTTCCATTAACTCGGTATACATATTACGACAGAGGTTCCTACGAAAAGGTACAGCGGACCCTCTTCGCACCGCCGAACAAGCGATCCCGTGTCTGGTGGGCGCGGGATGGAGCCGAACCAGGTGACCCGATGATGATTCAGGGCATGATGGTCAAAAGGGCGCTCCTCGCGCTGCTCGTCGGGGTCCTCTCCACCCCGATGGTAGGGACCATCCCGCCCGCGGTGGTCGTGGCTGAACCCGACGAGGTCGCCGTATCCCGCCACCCCGGATGGATGGTGTGGTACGAAGATGAGACGTTCGAGGACTGCGGCGTCAGCGTGGCTCCGGACCAGTGCACCGACGAATGGCAACCGGCATTCTCCCGTTTCGTGACCGAGGCGGAGTGCCGTCAGCTCGCATTCGACTACAACAAGAGGTCCAGAGAAGAGTTCCAGTGCGCCATCGCGCGGCCGCCGGCGAAGACAGACGATATTTCGCACCCCTAGCGCGCCTTACCCCGTCAGGCCTCTCCGATTTCCGAGTGAGTTGAGGACCGACTCGTCGGTCGGCTAGGGGACGGGTCCGCGGAGGAGCTCCCGAATCTCGTGTTCGGAACCCTGCGGATCGCTCTGCTGGATGTCTTCGCGAACGGCCGTCAAGCCGACGGTATCGACCGTCGAGAGCGCCTTGATGGCGCCCAGATCGAAGTGCGTCTCCCACCGTCTGGCGTGGAAGGTCCCCGCGGGGACGGTGATGATCACCGGTCCCCGATCCACCACCGTCAGGTTCCATGGGACGGTGATCCGATGGTCACCGTCCGCAGCGTGCGTGAGCATCAGCGCGTGACCGGAGCGCACCGCGGGAACATTCCACGGCACCTCCTCATCGTAGACGATCTCGATGGCGACCGCGCTGAGGAGAATGCGTTGACCGACGAGGCTGAGATACCGGCCGTTCCACACGAAATAGTCGTGCTCCGTTCCCCGCACCACCGTATTGTCCTCGTCGAGGGAGTAGACGGCCTTCCCGCGGTAGGTCGACCGGCCTCCGTAGGCCCGCTTGAGGGTCCCGGATTGGAAGGCGTTGGGTCGGGAGACCGTCACGCGGTAGGTCCACGAGGTTCCCACCGCCCACGGCAACTCCGGTGCCGCCGCGCCGATGGCGGACGGTGTTTCAGCCAGCACCAGCGCAACGAGAACCGCAGCAGCGCGCTTCGTGTTCACCGGACCACCTCCCACGCGTCGCGGCCAGGGCCGTCAACGAGCACCGGCGGCCGTGCCGCAATCCCGCCTGTTGCCGTGTATGCCCGTTTTCCGGCGAGAATCGGACCCACCGCGCCGAGCAGGTCTATGGGCCCCCCGACGGCACGTAGCCGAGCGCCTTATCGACCACGTTCAGTAACGATTCTCCGCGGCGCCAGCGCCGGAAATTCTCGGCAAACAGCGCCGACAGCACCGGCCTCCATCCCACGAAATCGCCGCACATGTGGGGAGACACGATCAGCCCCGGCTGGTCCCAGAACGGATGCTCGGGCGGCAGCGGCTCTTCCGTGAACACATCCAGCGCCGCGCCGGCGATCCGCTTGGAGCGGAGCGCCGCCAGCAGCGCGGCCTCGTCCACAATCGCTCCCCGGCCAACGTTGATCAGGCGGGCGGTCGGCTTCATCCGGTGGAACGCCGCGGCGCCGAAGAGGCCCCTCGTCTCCGGCGTCAGAGGCGCGGCGATCACGACATAGTCGGCCTTCCCCAGGACCGCCTTGAGGTCCCGTACGGCCGCCACCCGCCCCAGATCGGGGTCCGAAGCGTGGGCGGTGCGGGCCACCGCCATGACGCCCATCCCCGCGCAGCGGGCCAGCCGCCCGATCGCCCGCCCGAGCCCGCCCGCGCCCACGACGAGCACGGTCTGTCCGTGCACCAGTTCGGTTTCCCGGTACCGCCACACATGATGCCGCTGGAAATCGAACGTGGCCGGAAAGCCTTTGGCAAACGCCAGCACGAGGCCGAGGACGTACTCGGCGATCGCCTGGTCGAAGACCCCGCGGGAATTCGTGAGGATCACGCGGCTCGCCGCGAGCTCGGGAAACAGGATCGTGTCGACGCCGGCGCTGGCCGCGTGGATCCAGCGCAGGTCCCGGGCGTGGGACCAGGCGTCGCGCAGCTTTGCGGACCGGAAGTCCCAGATCAGGAGGACCTCCGCCCCCCCCAGCGCCCGCGCGAGCTCCTGGGCCGACCGCGCGTGGCGGAGGGTCGCCACCTTCGCCACGGACTCGAGCTCCGGAGGCGGCGGCCCCTGTGGGGTGGCGAGCACCACCACCACGGGCTTCGGGCGCGGCATCGGATCGTGCCGCCGCGCTGGGCGGGCCGGCCGGCGGGGCATGGGCTCAGCGGGCCTTGTTGACGGCGAACACCGCGGCAATCTCGAACAACAGCTGCGCCGCGACGATCGAGGTAATGTCGTTGGCGTCGCAGGGAGGCGAGACTTCCACCACGTCCGCGCCCACGAGCCGGAGCCCCACGAAGCCTTGAATGACCTGCATCGCCTGCCAGGTGCTGAGCCCGCCGATCTCCGGGACGCCGGTCCCCGGAGCGCAGGACGGGTCCAGGCCGTCGATGTCGAGCGAGAGGTAGACCGGAGCCGCCCCGATGAGCGCGCGCATGTCCGCCACGACCTCGTCCATCCCCCGCCTGTGGATCTCGTGCATGGGGACCATGCGGTAATGCTCCTTCGACCACTTGAGATCGTCCGGATAGAACAGGCTGCCCCGGATGCCGAGTTGCATCACCTTCTTCGGGTCGATCAACCCGGCTTCGTGGGCCCGCCGGAACGGTGTGGCGTGGGTCAGCTTGCTTCCGAACTGGGCGTCATGGGTGTCGGTGTGGGAGTCGATCTGCACGACCGCGACCGGCCCGTGGTGCTTGGCGACGGCGCGCAGGATCGGGTAGGTGATCCCGTGGTCGCCTCCCACGGCGATCGTCTTGCACCCGAACGAATGGATCCGCTCGAATTCTTCCGTGATCCAATCATAGGTCCTCGCGATGTCGAACGGCGACGTCCGCACATCACCGTAGTCGGCGATGCGGATGGCCTCGTGGATGGTGACGTCGTGGACCGGATGGTGCAGGCGCACCTGGCTCGAGTGGTGCCGGATCGCCCGAGGCGCCAGCCGGGCGCCCACCCGGTAGCCCGCGCTCGTATCGAACGGGACCCCGACGAGGACCACATCCAGGCCGCGGGCATCGGGGATGTGCGGGTAGCGCATGAACGTGGCGATTCCCGAGTGCCGCGGGTACACCATGCTGTCGACGGGCCGGGGTTGCTCCATGGAGTGCTCCTCTCTTCCGCTTACCACCGCGCGAGGTCGACGATGGCACGGCGGATGCGGTCGACGCTGGGGAGGTACGCCGCCTCGAGGGACGGTGCGTAGGGGACGGGGGAGTCCGGCGCGCCGACGCGGCAGATCGGGGCGTCCAGCACCTTGAAGAGGTGCTCCCCGACGTACGCGGCGATCTCGGCCCCGATGCCCCCGCGGAGCCTGTCCTCGTGGACGATGAGCACCCGGCTCGTGCGCGCGATTGATTCCGCGAGGGTGTCGAGGTCGAGCGGCAGGAGGGTTCGCAGGTCGATCACCTCGGCCTGGACGGCCTCCTGCGCCGCCGCCTCGGCGGCCTCGAGACAGCGATGGACCATCATCCCGTACGTGACGACGGTCACGTCGCGCCCGGGACGCCTCACCTCGGCCTTGCCCAGGGGGACGAACGCCAGACCCTCGTCCACCGGACCGCGCTGGCTGCGATAGAGGGCCTTGTGCTCCAGGTAGAGGACCGGGTTCGGGTCCGCGATCGCCGAGAGCAGCAACCCCTTCGCATCCGCCGGGGTCGCGGGGAGGACGATCTTCACCCCAGGAGTGTGGAAGAAATACGCCTCCACCGACTGCGAGTGAAACGGCCCCCCGTGCGTCCCCGCGCCGCACGGCGCGCGGATGACCAGGGGGACGCAGCCGCCGGCGCGGTAGGCAGACGTGGCGGCGACGTTCACGATCTGATTGAACGCATTGGAGATGAAGTCGGCGAACTGCATCTCGGCGACCGGGCGCAGGCCGACCAGGGCGGCTCCGATCCCCGCGCCGACGATCCCCGCCTCGCTGATGGGCGTGTCGATGACGCGGCGGGGGCCAAACTCCTCCAGGAACCCTTTGGTGAGCTTGAACGCCCCCCCGTACGCCGCCACGTCCTCGCCGAGGAGGATCACGGCGGGGTCCGCGCGCATCGCCAGCCGCAGGCCGTCGGCGATCGCCTCCAGGTACGTCATCACGGCCATGGCCGGTCCTCGCAGTACACGCCGCGGCCCAGCTCGGAGGGATCCGGGGCCGGGCTCGCCTCGGCCCACGCCTGAGCGTCGTCCACTTCCGCCAGCACGGCCGCCCGAAGGTCCGCCGCCTGCTCAGCCGTGAGGGCCTGCGTCTCGATCAGCCGCTGGTCAAAGCGCTCCACGGGGTCCCGCCGGCGCCATTCGTCGATCAGGGCCTGCGGCACGTAGGAGGCGTCGTCGGCTTCGGAGTGGCCCCGGATGCGCATCGTTCGGCACTCGAGAAAGGACGGGCCCTGCCCCTCCCGCGCCCGGTCGACGGCGCGGCGGGCCGCGTCGTAGACGGCGAGGACGTCGTTCCCATCGACCGCGCAGGAGGCGATGCCGTATCCCGCCATCCGATCGACGAGCGGGCCGACGACCTCGCGCTCGACCGGCGTCGAGTAGGCGAACTGATTGTTCCAGCAGACGAGCACCAGCGGGAGCCGGAGCACGGCCGCCAGGTTGGCGCCCTCGTGGAATTCTCCCGTCGCCAGGGTCCCCTCGCCGAAGAACGCCATCACCACCCGCGGCTCCTGGCGCACGGCGAACCCGAGCGCGGCGCCGGCGGCCACCGGGATGCTGGCGCCGATGTGGTCGATGTGGAGGAGGATGCGGGGTCCGAGCCCCCCGATGTGGAGGTTCCCTTCGCGGCCGCGGGTCGGGGACCCGGCCCGTCCAAGGAAGTTCGCAAAGTAGTACCGGAGGGGCATGCCCAGGACCAACCGGGCGCCGAGGTCGCGGTGGAGGGTCGAGACCACGTCATGGGGGCCGAGGGCATAGGCGGCCCCGACCGCGATGGCCTCGTGCCCGTATCCTGTGAAGCAGGCGCCCACGACCGCGCCCTGACGGTACAGCTTGACGATCCGGTCTTCCGCCTGTCGCTGGAGCAGCATGTACCGGTAAAGGGTTCGCAGGTCGTCGGCCCCGAGGCCCGGGGAGACCGCGGGCGTCGTGGCGGCCGTGATGTCACCCCGGCCCGTCATCGCCACCGGGCCGGCACGGGGCCCATGCCTACCAGCCTCCATAGGCGACCCAGCCGCCGTCCACGGTCACGCACGACCCGGTGATGTAGCTGGCGTCTTCGGAGGCGAGGAAGGTCGCGACCCTGGCGACTTCCTCAGCGGTGCCGAAGCGTCCCGCCGGGGTTCGCCGTTCGATGTCGGCGTTCGTATAGTCCCCGGAACCCTGATCGCGGTCGTCCATCGGGGTCTTGATGTACGCCGGGTCGATGCTCACGACGCGAATGCCGTGGCGCGCCCACTCGGCGGCGAGGACTTTCGTCAGACCGATCAGTCCGTGCTTGCTGGCGCAGTAGGCCGCGCGCTTCGGCAGGCCGACCTCGCCCAGGATCGAGGAGATGTTGAGGATGACCCCTCCCCGCTGGGGGATCATCACCCGCGCCGCGGCCTGGGCGCAGAAGAAGGCCCCCGTCAGGTTCGTGTCGATGGTGACGCGCCACCCTTCCTCGGGCAAGGCCTCGGACGGCCCGATCATCGACGTCCCGGCGTTGTTGACCAGGATGTCGAGACGGTTCCACCGCTGGTGCGCCGCCGCCGCCAGCCGGTCCGCGGTCGACGGCTCGCGCACGTCTCCGGCAACGGCGATCGCCTCGTGCCCTTCGGCCCGCAGCGCGCGGGCCACGGCGTCGCCCCGCTCCTGGGCGCGCGAGTTGACGACGATGCGCGCGCCGTCGCGCGCGTACGCCCAGGCGATCGCCTCTCCGATCCCCATGCTCGATCCCGTGATCACCGCCACCCGGTCGCGGAGCCGCATCCCTCTCCCTCCCTACAGGCGCATCTCGCCGCCCGCCGCCAGCCCCTTCGCCTTTCGCACCGCTTCGATACGCCGTTCCGCCAGCAGATCGGCCGCCCGGTACGTGGGGATCTTCTCCTCCCGGGAGATGCGGATGAGGGAGGACATCGTTTCGTAGATCCGCGCGACGTTCGTCATCGCGCGCTCCCGGTTGAACCCGCCGGGGTTGAGACGGTCGGTGTCGAAGATCGTTCCCCCGGCGTTGACGATGTAGTCCGGCGCATACACGATGCCGCGACCCTCGATCGCCTGGCCGTCGCGCTCCTCCCGAAGCTGGTTGTTCGCCGAGCCGCAAATGATCTTGACCTTGAACTGCGGGACCGTCTCGGCGTTGATCACCCCGCCCAGGGCGCAGGGGCAGAAGATGTCCGCCTCCCGGCCGATGATCTCGTCCGGGGACGCCGCGGCGACACGGAACCGGCCCGTGACCCCCTCGACCTTCTCCCGGTCGATGTCGGCCACCACGACGCGCGCGCCCTCCTTGACGAGCAGGGGCACGACCTCCCCGCCGACCGCTCCCAGCCCTTGGACGGTGACGGTGCGTCCCTCGAGGGAATCCCCCCCGTAGACGGCGCCGGCGCAGGCCTTCATCCCCTGCACGACCCCAAACGCGGTGGCTCCGCCGATCGGTCCCGCGCCGCCCCAGGAGGCGGGCAGGGTCACCGACGTCCTCGCCGTTCAGGTAGATCCCGCCGAGCCGGTTGATGAACCTCCCCAGGGCGCGAAACAACATCTCGCTCTTCTCCCGCCGTGGGTCGCCGATGACCACGCACTTCCCTCCGCCCAGATTCACCCCCGCGGCCGCGTACTTGTAGGTCATCCCCCGCGCCAACCGCAGCGCGTCTTCGATCGCCTCCATCTCGGACCGATACGTCCACATGCGCGTCCCGCCGGTGGCCGGGCCGAGGGTCGTGTCATGGATGGCGATGACGGCACGGAGGCCGACGGACCGATCCTGGCAGATGAACACGTTCTCGTAGTCGTACCGTTCCATGTACGCAAGGATGGATTCCATCCCTCACCTCACCACGTCAAAGGATTCCTGTCCTCAAAAACTCACTCCTCCGCGGAGGGATCGTTCGCAGCATCAGGAGGGCGGGACCCTGAGGCCGTGGAGGCCCCGATAGTCCGCGGGCGGCGGCGGTGTCCATCCCGCCACGAGCTCGGGCGCCGGGCGATAGACCTCCACCGCGAGGGGCCGGCAGGTCGCCAGCGGATCCCCCCGCTCCGGGCCAAAGATCTGGGCAGACAGATCGCCGCCCGGGCAGGTGGAGAGGGCGCAGAGCAGCTCCATCTCCGCGAAGAACTCGAAGAAGTCTCCCGTCTTCGCCGGGCTCGCCTTCGCGAAGTAGCGGCCGTCACGCCTCAATCCGGTGACCATGAAGACATTGAGGACGTCGTGGACGTCGAGCTCGGTCAGGCGGTAGGGGGCGATCGCGCGCACCAGATTCGAATGGCAGGTGGCGTCGAACTCTTCCCCGTTCAGCATCTTGTGCACGTACGGGTCGCACCGCGTGCCGAGCAGGTCGTGACACCCGGCCCCATCCTCATCGGTCCCATAGTTGATGGTGTCGTTGGTGATCGTCAGCATCGGGCGGAGGTACGGGAGGCACGACCACAGCCGGGCAAACGTCGTGACATGGGTGCCGTAGAACTGCCGCGTGCGGGACGCCCAGAAGCGCTCACGCGGGTTGAGCCGATTCCAGACGTTGAAGTCGGCCACCTGCGGACCCTCGATCACCGCGATCCGGCAGAGGTGGCCGGCCGGGACGGACCAGGCCCGCCCGGATCGGATCGGAACGACAAACCGCTCGACCAGGGTTCGCTGATCCACCGCGCGGGCGACCCGGCCGTAGAATCCCCGGTCGACATCGAGCGGCGTCCCCGGCCCATGGTCATAGAGCGGCCGCGGTTGTGCCATGCGACACCTCCTGGAATGGCGCGGGGCGGCGGCGCCCCCCCGAGCCGGTCACGGGGCCGGGGGACGCTCGCGCGCCCCCTCCCGACCGCGTGGGCGCGCCCCGACCCCGAGGTACGCCCGCCGCACCGCTTCGTTTCTTGCGAGCTCGGCGCCCGGCCCCTCCAGCACGATGCGCCCGTTCTCGAGCACATAGGCGCGGCGCGCGAGGCGCAGCGCGGTGTTCGCGTTCTGCTCGACAAGCAGGACCGTCGTCCCTTCCCGATTGATCTCGGCGATCGTGTGGAAGATCTGGCGCACCAGGACCGGCGCCAGCCCCATGGAGGGCTCGTCGAGCAGCAGCAGCCGCGGCCGGGTCATGAGCGCCCGCGCCATCGCCAGCATCTGCTGCTCGCCGCCCGACAGGGTGCCGGCCAGCTGGCCGCGGCGCTCCGCCAGCCGGGGGAACAGCGCGAAGACGCGGTCGAGCGCCTCCCGGGGAACGCGCGGCTCCGCGTAGGCCCCGAGCCGCAGGTTCTCATCGACCGTCATGAGCGTAAAGATCCACCGCCCTTCGGGAACCTGCGTCAACCCCAGACGGACGATCTCGTGGGCCGGGCGGGTGTCGATCCGGTCGCCGGCAAAGCGCACCTCGCCCGACCGCGGGCGCAGGAGGCCCGAGATCGTTCGCAGCGCCGTCGTCTTCCCGGCCCCGTTCGCCCCGAGGAGCGCCACGATCTCCCCCTCGTCGACATGGAAAGAGACGCCGTGGAGCGCCTCAACGCTCCCGTAGGCGGTGACGAGGTCCCGCACGCCAAGCAGGGTCACTCCTCATCCTCCCGCCCGAGGTAGGCCTCGATGACCCGCGGGTTCCGTTGGATCTCGTCCGGGACGCCCTCCGCGATCTGCACGCCGTAGTCCAGAACAATGATCCGGTCGCTGATCCCCATGACGACGCTCATGTCGTGCTCGATGAACAGGACCGTGATGCCGGCGTCGCGGATCCGGCCGACGAGGTGCACGAGCTCGGCCTTCTCCGCCGGGTTCATGCCGCTCGCGGGCTCGTCGAGGATGAGGAGCCGCGGGGCGGTGGCCAGCGCCCGGGCGATCTCCAGTCGTCGCTGGTCGCCGTAGGCCAGTTCGCGGGCCAGGAGGCGGGCGTGCGCGTCCAGGCCGACGAACCTCAGCCACCGGTAGGTCTCCTCGCGCGCCCACGCCTCCTCCCGGCGATGCCGGGGGGTGTGCAGGAGCGAGTCCAGCGTCCCGGCGCGGGTCCGGCCGTGGAGGCCGATCATTACGTTCTCATCCACCCCGAGGTGGGGGAACAGGCGGATCATCTGGAAGGTGCGCGCGATCCCCCGTTTCACGATGAGGTCGGGGCGGAGCCCGGTGATGCTCGCTCCTTCGAAGGTGATCCGACCCGTTGTCGGGCGCAGGAAGCCCGTGATGCAGTTGAACACCGTCGTCTTCCCCGCCCCGTTGGGCCCGATGATGCTCAGGATCTCGCGCGGCCGCACCGCAAACGACGCCTCGGAGACGGCGATCAACCCGCCGAAGCCCATCGTGAGGCCCTCGACCTCGAGAACGGCGCCGGTCCGGACGGTCGACGCAGGGGACGCAGCCGCCATGCCCTACTCCGTCGAGGCGACGGTGTCGGCCCCGGTCCCCGCCGCGATGCTCGCCGCCGAGGCGGCGACGACCCGCCGCTCGATCTGCCCGATCCGGCTCGGCCACAGGCCCTGCGGCCGGATGAGCATCAAGGCGATGAGGCCGATGCCGAACGCGAACATCCGGACCTGGTCGAACGCCCGGAGCGCCTCCGGCAGCATGACGATGACCGCGGCGCCCAGGATCACCCCAGGCAGGCTCCCCATGCCCCCCAGGATGATGACCATGAGGATCGTCACCGATTGGATGAAGGTGAAGCTCGAGGGGTTGATCGCGGTGAGCTTCACCGCGAAAAACGACCCGGCGGCGCCGGCGAAGACCGCCCCGAGCACGTAGGCCATCAGCTTGAAGTACACGGGATAGATGCCGGCGGCCTGCGCGGCCGCCTCGTCCTCCCGAATCGCCAGCCAGGCCCGCCCCAGACGCGAGCGGGCGAGATTGTAACTGCCGACGAGGACGAGGAGCGCAAACGCCATGGCGAGCACGTACATCGCCTGCGGCGAGCGTAAGACGAACATCCCGATCCTCGGATGGGGGATCCCGTAGACGCCCTCCGGTCCGCCCGTGAATGTCAGGTTCGTCGCGGCGATGCGGACGATCTCCCCGAATCCCAGCGTGACGATCGCCAGGTAGTCGCTCCGCAACCGCAGGGTCGGCGTGCCGATGATGATGCCGGACAGCGCGGTGAGGAGCGCGGCCACCGGCAGCGTGACCCAGAAGGGCCAGTGGTAGTCCACCATCAGGAGCGCCGTCGTGTAGGCGCCGATGGCGAAGAAGGCCGCGTAGCCGAGGTCCAACAACCCCGCGTACCCGACCACGACATTGAGCCCCAGGCCCAGGATGACGTACACGAGGACGAGCGTCCCAACGTCGATGAGATAGGGGGTGCCGGCGATGGGCAGGACGATCGCCACAAGCACCGCCGCGGCGGCCGGCGCAAACCGGTACAGCATGCGAGGCCGCCCGCCGGGAGCGTTCACATACGCTCGACCACGCGTTCCCCGAGCAGGCCGCGGGGCCTCACGACGAGGATCACGATCAGGATCGCGAAGGCGACGACGTCCTTCCAGCGGCTCGAGAAATAGCCGGCGGCGAGGCTCTCGAGGATGCCGAGGAGGAAACCGCCGAGGACGGCCCCGGGGATGTTGCCGATGCCGCCGAGGACGGCCGCCGTGAACGCTTTGAGGCCGATGAGGAAGCCCATCAGGAATGAGATCTGGGAGTAGTACAACCCCGTCAGCACCCCGGCGAAGGCGGCGAGCACGGACCCGAGGAAGAAGGTCAGGGCAATGACGCGGCTGACGTCGACACCCATCAGCCGGGCGGCATCCTGGTTGATCGCGAGCGCCCGCATGGCCATCCCGATCTTCGTGCGGTGGACCATCAGGTAGAGGGCCGCCATCAGCACGATGCTGGACGCAAAGATGAGGATCTGCAGCCAGGAGATCTGGATGTCTCCGGCCGTGAGGCCGGCGCGGCCGAACAGGTGCGGGTAGACGAGAAAGGACGGGCTGTAGACAAGAAACAGACCATACTCCAGGGTCAGCGACCCGCCGATCGCGGAAATGAGGATCGACAGGCGGGCGCGCAGGAGAGGGCGGTACGCCACGCGGTAGAGGAGCACCCCGAGCAGGCCCGTGCACCCCATGGAGACGACGAGCGCGACCAGCGTCGCGAGGACCGGATCACCGACGCGGAAGAAGGCGAGCAGCCCATACACGGACAGCCCCAAGAACGCGCCGACCGCATAGATGTCGCCGTGGGCGAAGTTGATGAGACGGATGATCCCGTACACCATGGTGTATCCGAGGGCGATCAACGCATAGAACGCCCCCACCGTCAGCCCGTTGACGAGTTGCTGCAGCGCGATCTGCATGGGCGATGGGAAAACAATCGCGGGGCCGCCCCCCGGAGGGGGCGGCCCCGGAAGATCCGGCGACCTCAGGAGACGCCGTAGGGCACGAACTTGCCGTCCTTGATGATGTACGTGATGTAGAGAACGCTCGTCCGGTCACCCTTCTTATCGAAGCTGATCGCCCCCGTCGCCCCCCTGTACATCTTGGTGGCGGCGATGGCTTTGACGATCGCCGCCCGGTCGGCAGATCCCGACTGTTTGATCGCATTCAGGACGACGTTGACGGCGTCGTACTCGAGCGCCGAATAGGGACCGGGATCCTGATTCCACCGCTTCTTGTATCTGTCGATAAACGCCTTGGCCGTCGCCTGATCCTGCGGGAGCGGGGTCGACGTGACGAACACGCCCTCCGACGCGTTCCCCGCCTCGCTGACAAACGTCGGGTCGTTGTTCGCGTCGCCTGCCATGAACTTCCCGGAGACGCCCAGGTCCTTGAACTGCTTGGCGATCAGGCCGCCCTCGGGATAGTAGCCGGTGTAGTACGTGACGTCGGGCTTGAGGCTCTTGACCTTGGTCAGCACGGCCGAGAAGTCCTTCTCGCCCGGCGTGACGGCGTCAAAGAAGACGACCTGGACCCCGGCTCTCCCGGTGAGCGCCGCGTTGGTCGCGTCGGCCAACCCCTTGGCGTACAGCGTGTTGTCGTGGATGATCGCGATCCGCTTGGCTTTGAGCGTCTTCATCATAAACCCAGCCGCGTACGGGCCCTGCTGGTCGTCGCGTCCGATGACCCGGAAGACGTTTTCGAAGCCCTGGTCGGTGAGCTTGGGATTGCTAGATGCATCGGCCACGAATGCCACCCCGGCATCATGGTACACCGCGCTCGCGGGAATCGCGGCCGAGGAGCAGTATCCGCCGGCCACGGCCACCACGCCGGCATCGAGGAGCTTGTGTGCGGCGGTCACGCTCTGCTGCGCGTCGCAGGCATCGTCGAACGACATGATCTCGACCTTGCGTCCGAGCAGGCCGCCCTTGGCGTTCGCCTCTTCGGCGGCGAGCGTCGCCGCTTTCGCGATATCGTCACCCATCTTTGCGTTGCCGCCGGAGAGCGGGACCGGAACCCCGATCCTGATCGGAGCGCCCTGGGCGCCGGCACCAGGCGCCGTCAAGGGCACGAGCAGCATGAGCGTCACGAGAACCCCCAGCACCCTTCGCATGCGTTGCCTCCCTCCTTCAGCCGAGCGTACAGAGTTTCGATGGTGAGCGCCCGGCACGAACACGAACCCACG
This sequence comes from Candidatus Segetimicrobium genomatis, assembly GCA_005883865.1. Lineage (GTDB taxonomy): Bacteria > Sysuimicrobiota > Sysuimicrobiia > Sysuimicrobiales > Segetimicrobiaceae > Segetimicrobium. Next base: position 5,260 of record VBAO01000239.1, on the reverse strand, counting down.
CCTTCTCCGCGGTGGGGTGAATCCTCCTTCCTCCCTACGGAGATGCCCGGACCCCTCCTTCGAACGAAGGGCCCGCCTTCCGTCGGATGAGGGGTCTTCACGGGGGCGGACACGCGTCCTCGGCCCGAAGCGCAGGAACGCGGCGCACGCCCACAGAACGCGAAGGAGGCGGAAAGGGCACGGGGCCATGCCGCTCCCATCCGATCACCTGTTCGACCCACCGGAGTCGGTCCGCCCCGCGCACGGGCAGGAGGGAGAGTGGAGTATGGAACATCCTGAGGTGACCCGGTCGCTGATTGCGTCCGAAGAGATCATCGCCCCCCGGGGTGGCATCGCCTTCACGATGAAAGAGGGGCAGGTGTGCCGCGTCATCGATCTCGAGGGCAAGCAGGTGGCAGATTTCATCTGCTTCAATCTCCACGACTTCGTCGATAAGCTCTCCCCCGAGAACACGCAGCTGCTCAACGGCACGCTGTTTCTCATGTCCGGGCACCACCTGTACTCCACCAAAGCCACGCGGCTCATGACCATCGCGGCCGACACCTGCGGGGTCCACGATCTGATCAGCGGATCCTGCAGCGAGTACACCAACGCCTTCCGCTACGGAGTCCGTGGGACGCCCAACTGCCGGACCAACTTCGAGCGGGTCCTCAAGCCCTACGGGATCCCGCTCACCGAAATCCCCTACTCCTTCAACATCTTCATGAACACGCCGGTCTCCCCGGAGGGCACGACCGGGATCCAGGAACCGACATCGAAGCCCGGGGACTACCTCGACCTGCGGGCCAACATCGACCTGCTGGTGGCCATCTCCAACTGTCCTCAGGAACGGAATCCGTGCAACGGCTGGAATCCCACGACGCTGCAGGTGGTCGTGTACGAGGTCGAGCCGACGGGCAAGGGCGCGGTCCGGCAGTAGCGGCAGACACGAGACCCGACAGCGCGCGCGGGGAAGGAACCACGGCGGATGGACTGGGAGCGTCGGCGGCGGCCTGCGGAGAGCATCGTGGACACGGCCGGCCTGACCCCCCTGGTCCGGCTCCGCCGCGTGGTCGGCGACACCCCGGCGGCCGTGTTCGGCAAGCTCGAGTACTTCGGGCCCAGCGGTAGCGTGAAGGATCGGATCCTCCCCTTCATCGTCGAAGAAGCGGAGCGCCGCGGGGACCTCCGGCCCGGCATGATCCTCATCGAGGGTACAACCGGCAACACCGGGATCGCGACGGCGATGGTCGGAGCCGTCAAGGGCTACCGGGTGATCATCGTCATGCCCGAGGGCATGAGCCGGGAGCGGCAGAAGGCGATCCAGGCGTACGGGGCCGAGCTGGTCCTGACCCCGGGCAGCGAAAGCGATGTCGACCTCGTGCTCGAGAAGGTGCTGGAACTCAAGGCGCGGTGGGGGAATCAGATGTGGGAGGTGGGGCAGTTCACGAATCCGGACAATGTCCGGGCCCACCAACGCTCCACCGGGCCCGAGATCTGGGAGCAGAGCGACGGCCGCGTCGATGCGTTCGTCGCCTCCCAGGGGACGGGAGGAACGCTCACCGGGGTGAGCGCGTACCTCAAGGAGCGGAAACCGGAGGTGCTGAGTTTCGCCGTGGAGCCGGCGGAGTGCGCGATCCTGTCGGGACGGGGGTGGGGCTCGCACAGGATCGAGGGGATCGGGGACGGGTTCATTCCCGACGTGCTGGACCTCCGGTGGATCGACGGGGTGGTGACGGTGTCCTCCGATGACGCGATCGCGATGGCCCGGCGTCTGGCGCGGGAGGAGGGGATCTTCTGCGGCATCTCCTCGGGGTGCAACGTCGTGGCCTGCCTCAAGGTGTCCCGGGCATACCCGGCGCTGCGCGCGATCGTGACGATGATCAACGACAACGGCCTGCGCTATCTCTCAACCGAACTCGGGGGAGAGCATCAGAACGACCAGGCGCTCCCGTCGACGGCGCGGGGGCGCGCGACGCGGCCCCAGGACGCGCGAAGGCTCGCCGGCAAGCGCCTCGTGGTTCTCGACTGACCGCGGCGTGACGATGGCTCAGGGGGACCCTCGCGAACCCTCGCGTCCCTCCCCCTACCGGATCATCGGACGCCCGCTCGCGCGGTTCGACGCCCGCGACAAAGTCCGAGGGACCACGCTCTATGCCGCCGACTGGCGGCTCCCGGGGATGCTCGTCGGGCGGATCCTCCGCGCCGTGTATCCATCCGCGCGGATCCGGCGCATCGGCGTAGAGCGGGCCCGCGCCCTGCCTGGCGTCGCGGCCGTGCTGACGGCGAACGACGTCCCCTCGAACGCGGTGCACGAGGATCCCACCGGCGTCGGCCTCGCCTCCTTCGCCACCCCGATCCTGGCGGCGGGGCGCGTGAGGTACCAGGCAGAGCCCCTGGCGCTCGCGGCGGCCGGCTCCGATGTTCAGGCGCAGGCCGCCCTCGAGGCCATCGAGGTGGACTACCAACCGCTGCCGGGCGTGTTCGACATGGAGGAAGCGCTCCGGGCAGGCGCCCCGCGCGTCCACGAGGATCGGGAGAATCTCCTGATCCATTGGAAGTTGCGACGGGGAGACATCGAGGAAGGGTTTCGCGGCGCGGACGCCGTCGTCGAGCACACCTACCGGACTCAGCGGGTGGACCATGCCTACCTCGAGCCCGAAGCCGGCGTCGCCTGGGTGGACGGGGACGGGACCGTCAACATCCGCGCCTCGACGCAGGTCATCGAACACTTCCGCGAGATCGCGGAGATGCTCCACCTCCCGCACACCAAGGTGCGGGTGATCGCGCCGTTTCTCGGTGGGGGATTCGGAGGCAAAGAAGACATGACGCTCGAGCCCTACATCGCCCTCCTGGCCTGGAAAACGAGACGCCCGGTGCGCATGGCATGGAGCCGTCAGGAATCCCTGCTCGCCCGGCCGAAGCGCCACCCCTTCACCATGCGCTACAAGACCGGCGCGGCGAGGGATGGCCGTCTCGTCGCCCAGGAGATCACCTTCCTGGCCGACGCAGGCCCCTACCCCCTCCTCTCCCCCCGGGTCCTGTTTGCCGCCCTCGTCGTGGGCAGCGGCCCGTATCGCGTCCCCCACGTCAAGATCGACGCCAGGGCGGTGTTCACGAACAACGTGCCCACGAGCGCCATGCGCGGGTTCGGCGCCATGCAGGTCACCTTCGCCTACGAGTCGCAGATGGATCTCCTCGCCGAGCGGTTGGGCCTGTCACCGCTCGAGATCCGGTCTCGAAACTTCCTCGAAAAGGGCGACCACCTCCCGACGGGCGAGGCGATCGAGACCCACATCGCCCTGCCGCGCCTCACCTCGCTGGCCGTCGACGCGCTGGGCCAGCGGACCCGGCCGTCACGGCCTTCGGCCCGGGTGGGGCGAGGGATCGCCTGCAACATCCAGCCCTACGGCCGCACGGTGTGGTTCCGGGATCGCGCGCAGGCGTGGATCGGGTTCGAGGTCGACGGCTCCCTCGTCGTCCGCGCCGGGGTGACCGACCTCGGGGGCGGCCAGGCCGCGTCGCTGGCGCAGATCGCCGCGGAGATCCTCGGCGTCTCGCCCGACCGCATCGCCGTCCACATCGGCGACAGCGCCCTCACCCCGCTCGCCGGCGGCACGTTTGCCACGCGGCAACTCTACATGTCGGGGAACGCGGTCTTGAAGACGGCCCAAGAGCTAAGGGCGATGATCGTCCCCGCCGCAGCCTCGTTGCTGGAAGCCGCCGAGGCGGACGTCGAGTTCGCCGACAACCACGCCGGCGTGATCGGCAGCGTCGCGCGCAGAGTGCCGCTGGCGCGGGTGGTGGCGGAGTGCGCCCGGCGCGGCATCGCCCCGGCGCACCTGTCGGGGTTCCAGGGGGGACAGGCTCCTCCTGTCGACCTCGACACGGGACAGGGAAAGACCTTTCCCGACTACACGTTCGGCTGCCATGCCGTCGAGGTCGAGGTCGACTCGGAGACGGGGGCCGTCACGCTGCTCAAGCATGTGGCGGGCCACGATGTGGGGCGGGCCATCAATCCGCAGAGCGTCGAGGGCCAGATCCAGGGTGGCGCCGTCATGGGGGCCGGGCAGGCCCTGATGGAGGAGGTCACCCTCGACGCCGGCAACAACTTGACGACGCTCTTTGCCAGCTATCTCATCCCGACCGCGATGGATGTGCCCGACGTCCGGCCCGTCGTGGTGGAGTCCGGGGAGGGGAAGGGACCGTTCAACGCGCGCGGGATCGGTGAGCCGCCAACCGGGCCCCCGTTGGCGGCGGTCGCGAGCGCGATTCGGGACGCCGCGGGCGTGCGGTTGCTCGAGCTCCCGATGACGCCCGAGCGAGTCTTCCGGGCCCTGGAAGCGCGGCGCAAGGAGAAGGGGAGCGGCGAGCCGTAGGGGGTGCGCCAAATGGCGGGACGCGAGATACAGTTCGGGGTGGCGCTCAAAAACTTCACGACCTACCCGGACGAGCCGAGCATCGATGAGATCGTGGACTACACGACCCGGGCGGAAGCCCTGGGGTTTCACTCCGCCTGGGTATGGGATCATATCCTGCTGGGGTCGAAGCGGCCCTTCCCCTTCCTCGAGGCGCTGTCGACCCTGGCGGCGCTCGCGATGCGAACCACCCGGATCAGGCTCGGGACCGGCGTGTGCGTCCTCCCGCTGCGGAATCCCGTGATCCTCGCGAAAGTCCTCGCGAGCATCGATCACCTGTCGAAGGGGAGACTCATCCTGGGATTCGCAGCGGGATGGTACGCGCGCGAGTTCGAGGCCTGCGGGGTGCCGTTCAAGGAGCGCGGCAAGATCTTCGTGCGAAACCTGGACATCCTGAAGAAGTTCTGGACCGAGCAAGCGGTGGCGGGCGCGGTCGACGGCTACGTCTTCAACGGAGCGGTGATGCTGCCCAAACCGGTCCAGCGACCCCGGCCGCCGATCCTGATCGGTGGGTACGTCGACGCCGTCCTCCGCCGGATCGTCCGCTACGGGGACGGATGGTTGACGTACTTTTACACGCCGGACAGCTTCCGGAAGAACTGGGGAAAGATCCACACCCTCGCGCGGGAACACGGCCGCGATCCCGCCGAGCTCCGCAACGTGAGCCAGCTGCCCATCTATGCCGCCAGGACGTTCGAGGACGCGGAACGCGGCATCCGGGAATTCATCGGACGGTACTTCGACGTGGCGCCGTGGAGCGAATCCACGCCGGACAGCGCCATCCGCGGGACCCCCGCGCAGTGCGCGGAGCAACTGGCCCGCCACATTGCGGCGGGCGTCGAGCACATCGTGTTCGTGCCCTA
>VBAO01000413.1 GCA_005883865.1 Candidatus Segetimicrobium genomatis | reverse complement strand
CGATCTCCTCCATCATCCGGGCAACCCCCTCTTCGAACATTACGCGCGGCCTCCACCCGAGGTCCTGGGTGATTTTGGTGATATCGGCCCAGGTGATATCGGGTTCCCCCGGGCGCTTAGGAATGTTCACCACGGGTCCGCCGAGGAGCTCCACGAGGCGGTTGACGGACTGCGGCCTTCCGCCGCCGAGGTTCCACACCTGCCCCACCTTCGAGGTCCGGGCCGCCAGCAGAAACGCCTCGGCGACATCCGTCGCGTAGACGAAGTCGCGCTTCTGCGTGCCATCGCCGACCACCGTAAACGGCCGTCCTTCAAGTTTTTGCTTGAAGAACACCCCGAACACCGCCCCATAGGCTCCGGTCGTGCGCACCCGGGGGCCGTACGCGTTGAAGATGCGGATCGAGTTCACGGGCAGGCGGTAGACCTCGCCCCAGTGCAGCACCGCCTGCTCGCCGAGATATTTGGACAGCGCGTACGGGTACCGAGGGGCGATGGGGTGATCTTCGCGCGTGGGCGTCGCCGCCACTCCGTAGCACGACGAGGACGCCGCGTACACCAGCTTGTCGACCCCCGCACGGCGCGCGCACTCGAGCACCCGGACGGTGCCCTGGACGTTCGTCGACATGTACTCGATCGGGCGCTCGATCGACGGCACGATGTCCCCGATGCCGGCGAAGTGAAAGACAGAGCGGGCTCCGGAGAACAGCGGGCTCTCCGGATCGAGCGCTCGAATGTCGACCCGCTCAACGCTGAGGTCGGAGTTCCCCGCGTGCTGCCGGAGGTTGCTCTCCCGGCCGCCGACCAGGTTGTCGACGACGCGGACGCGGAACTCGCGCCCGAGCAGCACATCCACCATGTGGCTGCCGAGGAACCCGGCGCCGCCAGTGACGACGGCGATCGGCCTCGCGGTCAGAGGAATCCGGCGCCCCCCGTGACGAGCATGGTTTCCATGGCCCTCTGAATGGTACGACGCTTCCGCGGGCCTTCCTCCAGGCGCCGCGGGCGGCGCGCATCCCTGGCCTCAGGCCAGCGCGTACACGACGCTTTCGATCAGTCCGCCGTCGTGCTGGCGCAGATAGAGGCGATATCCCGGATGGATCTCCCGGATCAACGCCGGAACCTGCCACAGGTCGGCCGGACGGTGATAGGCGGCGACCGCCAGCTTCGGCCTCCACCGCCTGATCGTCTGCGCCGCGCCCCGCAGGGCGTCGATCTCAGCCCCCTCGATGTTCATCTTGATATAGGTCACGCGATCCCCATGCGCAATCTCGTCCAGACCGACGACCGGAATCTCGCTGCCGCCGCGCTCGACCAGCGTAGAGCCGCGGGTCCCGGCGTTGTCGAATTCGAGGACGGCCCGGGCACGGTGCAGTCCCAGGTTGAAGGGCTCCACGCGATGCTCGGCCCGAAAATTGGCGACGAGGCGCTCAAAGGTCGCGCGGTCGGGCTCGAAGGCCAGGATGCGCGAGAACCGGCCGTGGACACGGTCCATGAAGAGCCTGATCGTGTCGCCGTCGTACGATCCCGCGTCGACATAGACCTCGTCGTCCGCATAGGTGACCTCCGCCTCCAGGGTGAGGCGGAATCCGACCACCGCGTCGAGCACGCGGCGCGACATGTCGTCGGCGAGCAGCGCGGCCAGATCGACGTAGTGGCCGCGGCGCTCGACGAGGTCCTCGATCAGCCCGCTGTAAAAGATGTGCGGCGGAAAACTTTCGGGATCGAGCACCTGGAGGAGGGCCGAGGGGGCGACGTGGATGAAGCCCATCCCGCGCAGGCGCTCGACCGGCCTCAGGACGCGGTGGGATGCGACGACGATCGGTGTCGATCGGTCGAGCGCGTCCAACGAAGACGTCGGGGAGACCCGATACGAGTCGAGGCGCATCGCCTGCTTCGTGGGGTCGTCGTCGACGATGCCGCGCACCACGATCCCGCGCTCGGCGCACAGCGCCAGCAGGCGGCGGCCTTCGTCGGCGGCCCCAACGATCGCCAGCTCCCGCAGGTGGTCGACGGTGAAGGCCGGGTACCGGGCGGCGAGAGCCCGCCGGACCTCCGCCACAGAGCGGTGGCCCCCGAGACTCGCCAGCCATGGTGTGGAGAGCGCCGGCATTACATCATCCGGTAGCGTTGCCCCGGTCGGGCGATGATCGCATCGGGGCGCCTGGTCAGCGTCTCCGTCACCTCGTGCACCAAATCGGTCGCCCGGAACGCGCGGCAAATGGTGTTGTCGACGCGGGTGATGCGCAAGAGTCCCCGAGCCGCCAGCAGATCCTGGAATTGGTAGTAGTCTCGGGGGAGAAACAGGTGGCGGCGCAGGGAGACCGTCACCTCCCGTCCGTGCCGGTCGCGGCATGTGTACGTCTCGCGCTGCGCCGGAGGCCTGAGGTACAGATCCGGCGCGATCATCTCCTCGACGTGGTGGATCAGGGTGCAGCAATCCATCGTGATGCCCAGCATCACGATCCAGCCCTCGTGGCCGGCGAGCAGGCCGAAGGGGCTGCGGGGGGAGCACGGTGTCTCGTCGAGGTGGTGAGACCCGAGGAGCAGCGCGGCCAGATCCCCCCGGCCCGCCACCGAGTGGGTGGGATGGAGGCTCCGGGCGGAGGCGAAGCGGGTCCGAAACAGCTCGGTAAGCACGCCGGTGTTGGACGGGGTCGAAAGTTCGTCGAACACGGGCTTGTCCGGCTTGACATAGCGCCAGGACATCGTCGGGAGCAGCAAGGTTCCCGGCGCCATGTAGTCGACGATCGTCGCCAGCACCGACCCCGCCTCGTGACCCTCACGCGCCATCGTCTTGAAGGCGCTGTGAACCATCAGGATGCCGTCGCCTGGAATCCCGAGACGCTCCAGGGCCCGGCGGACCCCGGCGTCGCGGCGTCCGTCCCGCTCCTCACTTCCGGACAAGGTAGTTTCCCATCACGAGCGCGTCCAGGCCGCACCCGTAGAACGTCATCAGGGCGTCGCGCGGCGTCTCGATGATCGGCTGCCCCTTCAGGTTGAAGCTCGTATTCAGAATGACCGGCACCCCGGTGCGCGCGGCGTAATGGCGGATCAGCGCGTAGTACAGTTCGTTGTCGGAACTTCGGACGGTCTGGACCCTGGAGGTACCATCCACATGGACGACGGCGGCGACCCGCGGCGCGCGGTCGGGGACCGCATCGAGGGTGCAGGTCATGTAGGGGAAATCCGGCTGTCCTTTGGTCACAAACCACTCCGCCGCGCTCTCTTGCAACACCGACGGGGCGAACGGCCGGAACTCCTCGCGAAACTTGATTCGCGCGTTCACCCGGTCCCGCATCTCTTGCGTCGCACAGCTCGCCAGGATGGAACGGTTGCCCAATGCGCGCGCGCCGGCCTCCGACCGGCCCTGGTGCCAGCCGATGATCTTCTCGTCGGTGATGAGATCCGCGGCCACAGCCGCAGGGTCGTCGACCTCCTCGAAGCGGCAGCCGTTGGCACGGAGCTCCTGCGAGACCTCCGCGTCCGAGTAGGACGACCCGAGGTACGCGTTCCAGATGGGCCAGGGTTTGTCCCCCAGCATGACGGCCCCGAGGTAGGCGCAGCCGAGTGCGAGGCCGCGGTCGGATGCGACCGGCGAGACGTAGATATTGTCGAACCAGCCCGAATAGAGGAGCCGGCGGTTGGCCGAACAGTTGAGCGCGAGTCCGCCAGCGTAGCACAAATTTCGGGAACGGGGCGAGAGCGCGCGGAGGTGATCGACCAGGCTGAGCAGGCACTCCTCGGTGACGGCTTGAGTGCTGCGGGCCACGTCCCGATAGAAATCCGTGATGGGCGCGCCGGGGATCCGATTGCGGGCGCCGAGCACCTCGGTCAGTTTCGCCGCGTACAGGGGCTCAAAGGGGGACTGGAGAGGAGGATCGGAGCGCACGAACGACCAGTCGAACGTCCAGCCGCCGGGGGCCGGGCGGATGATCCGGCTCAGATCGATGGCGGGCTTCCCGTACGGGGCCAGGCCCATGACCTTGTACTCATCGCCGTCGATGAACCCGAGGTAATAGGTCATGAGGGTATAGAAGAA
>VBAO01000411.1:888-3233 GCA_005883865.1 Candidatus Segetimicrobium genomatis | reverse complement strand
CCCCGCGGGGTTTGCGCACGGCTTCTGCGTGCTGAGCGACGAGGCGGATGTGGTCTACAAGGCGACGGCGGAGTATGCGCCTGCGCTGGACCGGGGGATTCTGTGGAACGACCCGGCCCTCGGGATCTCGTGGCCCATCCCACATCCCCTCCTCTCGGCCAAGGATGCGACGCTCCTCCCCCTTCGCGACGCGGACAACAACTTCGTCTACGAAGGACGACCCGCGTGAGTTCGCTCCTGGTGACCGGCGCCGGGGGATACATCGGGTCCGTCCTCACGAGGATGCTGCTCGAGCACGGGGACTCGGTCACCGCGGTCGACCGGTTCTTCTTCGGGCGGCAGACGCTGCCGCCCGACGACGGCCGCCTCCGGGTCATCGAAGGCGATATCCGGACGCTCCAGCAGGCCGAACTTCGAGGGATCGACGCCGTGATCGACCTGGCCGCGCTGTCCAACGATCCCGCGGGCGAGCTCGAATCGGAGAAGACGTGGGCGATCAACCACGCGGGGCGCGTCCGGATCGCCACCCTGGCCAAGCAGGCGGGCGTCCCGAGGTACATCCTCCCGTCGTCGTGCAGCGTGTACGGGTTCCAGGAAGGACTCCTCGACGAACGATCCCCCGTGAATCCCCTGACCACGTATGCGAAGGCCAACCGGCAGGCCGAGGGCGACACCCTGGCCCTCGCGGATGCGGGATTCTGTGTGGTGGTACTGCGGCAGGCGACGGTGTACGGGCTGTCCCCCCGCATGCGGTTCGACCTGGCGATCAACGGCATGGTCCGCGGCCTCTTCAAGCAGGGAAAGATCCCGCTCCTCCGGGACGGCACCCAGTGGCGCCCGTTCGTCCACGTGCGGGATACCGCGCGGGCGATGATGCTGATGCTCGAGGCCCGCCCGGAGCGGGTCAACGCCCAGATCTTCAACGTCGGATCAGACGACCAAAACTGCCAGATCATGCCCCTCGCCAAGACGGTGGCGGAGGCCATGGGGATTCGGTTCGACTACGAGTGGTACGGGCTGCCCGATCATCGCTCCTATCGGGTGAGCTTCCAGAAGGTCCGGGAGGCCGTCGGGTTTCACCCCGCGTGCTCGCCCAGCGACGGCGCCCGGGAGGTCTACGAGGCGCTTCGCAGCGGAGCGGTCGATCCCGACGATCCCCGGACGATTACCGTCGGCTGGTACAAGCACCTCATCGAGACGAGCCGGCCCCGCGTGCTCCTATGAAGGTGGCCGTGCTCGGCGGCAACGGGCAGCTCGGCACCGACGTGGTCCTGGCCTTTCGCGGGGCGGGAGGGCACGACGTCCTTCCGATGACCCATGCCCAGGTGGAGGTGACCGACCCGGAGTCGGTGCGGGCCGCGCTCGCCCAAGGGCGGGCGGACGTCGTCGTCAACTGCGCCGCGTTCCACCGCGTCGACGACTGCGAGAAGCGCCCGGACGAGGCGTTCCGCGTCAACGCGCTGGGCGCGCTCCACGTCGCCAGGGCGTGCGCCGAGATCAACGCCCTGTGCGTGTACATCAGCACGGATTACGTGTTTGACGGACAGAAGGGGATGCCCTACACCGAAGAGGATTGCCCGCGTCCCGTCAACACCTATGGCGCCTCGAAGCTCGCCGGCGAGCACCTTGTCGCGCAATCCTGCCCCCGGTGGATCATCGCCAGGGTGGCGAGCCTCTTCGGAAGGGCCGGCCCGCGCGGAAAGCCCAGCAACTTCGTCGAGGCCATTCTGTCAAAAGGCACCGCCGGCGAGCCCGTGAGAGTGGTCGACGACATGCGGATGTCGCCCACGTACACCCACGACGCCGCCCGGGCGCTGGCGCATCTGATCCGGCAGGGGGCGACCGGCGTCTTTCATCTGACAAATGCCGGAGCCTGCAGCTGGTTCGAATATGCGGAGGAGATCCTTGCGCTCGCCCATCTCGAGGCGACGGTCGAGCCCGTCCGGTCCTCCGACCATTTCAGCGCCGCGCGCCGTCCAAGAAATTCGTCGTTACGAGGCCTCAAGGTCGACGGCCCCGCGAAACAGTCGCTGCGGCCGTGGGAGGAGGCGCTGAAGGCCTACCTCGATGACAGGAATGCCACGGCGCGAAGGGAGCCGTAGGGCGGGCATGGGCTATGGGCTCCTCTCTCGATCGGGCGGTTTGTGTGCCACCGCGCAAAAGAATCGCGAGGCCAGGCGGCCGGCTACCGGCCAGACCGGCATCGAGTACACAATCCTGGCGTTGAAATTCAGCGACAGCAGCAACTCGCGCATGGCGGCCGGCGTGATGAGCGCGACATGGCCGCCTGCCTCGCCGGAATAGCCGACCTGCCACCGCCCGCGGCTCCGCGTCAGGACCGCCCC
>VBAO01000411.1:0-811 GCA_005883865.1 Candidatus Segetimicrobium genomatis | reverse complement strand
CTTATCGGTTGAGGCGGTCCCGAGGGGAAGAGACTGGCACACACCCACCGAGAGGGGAACCCTGACCCCGAGCCGGGCAATCAGCCGCTGCCCATTTGCGAGGGACTCCCTATTGGGATCCAGGCCAAAGACGCGAGCGCCGGCTCTTGCCAAGTGAAACGCCAACCCCCCAACCCCGCAGCCTACGTCGACGATAAACTCGTTCGGCTGTGGCGCGATGATGTGCAGGAGGTGCCTGAGTCGGCGTTGGTTTGTCCGGATGACATTGAAGAGGAGTCGTCTCTCGCGAGGGGTGAGGTCGTTCCAGAGTCTCTCTGTGGGATGCGCAAAGTCGAAGAATGCCGCCAGCAAGTACTCATCACGCTTTCCCGCATCCCCATAAATCGCTTGGAAAATCAAACGCTCGAGCGCAGCCGTAGGATTGCCCGCTCGACGAAGGAGGTCGTTATCTATCTCTCTCGGGACCACTCCCGCCTGCACCTGTCGAGGGCGTCGGAGACGCCATGCCATCGGCCTTGTCTTCCTTCTTCGGAGGTGACCCGCGGTCCTTGGAAATCGACTGCGGCGCGCCATTGAAGGGACTGAGCGGTAGGAATTGATGGACACGGTGGGAAGTTCCTCGTGAGGAAGAGAACCCAGAGGCATTCTCACAGGGACGTCACAAGGGGACACGAGTGTACACGGTAGTGGTGCCGACATTCAACCGGCAGCACCTCCTCTCGGGCGCGCTGGAGAGTCTCCTGGCCCAGGAGACCCGGTTCGCCTATGAAATCATCGTCGTCGACAACAATTCATCCGACGGAACCCGGTC
>VBAO01000410.1:1296-3652 GCA_005883865.1 Candidatus Segetimicrobium genomatis | reverse complement strand
GCTCACCCGAAAGGTCGCCTGGTTCAAGAAGACCCCCAACCGGGTCTACGCGCCCGAGCTGGCCCGGGAGGTGTCGAGGAGCCTGGGGAAGGCGAACGCCCTGCTCATGAAATATCACGGGATCATCACGGTGGGGCCGGACATCCGCAAGGCGGTGCTGGCGGCGTCGTTCTTGGAGCTGGCCGCCAAACGGCAGGTCCTGAACGAGCAGGTGTCAGGCGCGAAGCCGATGGACAAGGCGACCGCCGACGACCTGGCGACCGACACGAACTTCGAGCGGATCGGCGCGGCCATCTGGTCGTACTACGAGCGGAAGCTGGGCCCCGGCGTGATTTCCTAACGGCCGGGCGGCGGGCTTCGCGCCCCGCCGCCCCGCGCTCACGCTCTCGGTGACGGCCCTGCGAATGCGAGGGCGGACTCGGCCTCTCGTTCTTTGCGGGCCAGCATCTGACAGAAGATGTCGACCACCCGGGGGTCGAACTGCGTGCCCGCGCAGCGCCGGATCTCGGCTTCCGCCCGTGCCTGGGTGCCTGGGGTCTTGTACGGTCGCGCATCGGTAATCGCGCTGTAGGCATCGACGACCGCGAGGATGCGGGCCCCGAGCGGGATCGCCTCGCCCCGGAGGCCGTCCGGGTACCCGGTGCCGTCCCACTTCTCTTGGTGATGGCGAACGATCCTTGCCACCCCCTGCATCCGGGCGACGGGGAGCAGGATCCCCTCGCCGACGGCCGGATGCTGCCGCATGATCGCCCGCTCGCTCTCCGTCAACCGTCCCGGCTTGGAGAGGATGTCGTCGGGCGACCCGATCTTGCCGATATCGTGCAGGAGCGCCGCCCAGCGAATGTCCCTGACCTCCTCTTCGGGGAGGCCCATCGCCTGCGCCACCCCGTCGGCCAGCGTGGCCAGGCGCTCGCTGTGGTTTCCCGTGTAGGCATCCCGCGCGTCCATCGCCCGCGCGAGCGCCAGGACCATCTGGATGTACGCCTCCTCGAGGTTGTGGAACAGGCGGGCCCGGCTGATGGCCGTCCCCCCCATCTCGGCGATCCCCTGGAGCAGCCGCACTTCTGTCTGGGTGAACGGACGGACGTTTTTGCCCCTCGCCCGCCCCACGGCAAGGGCCCCGATGACTTCCCGCTCGGATTGCAACGCGACCACGATCGCGGGGCCGATCGGGCAGGACGGCGTGGGGAGCCCGCCGCCCTGCGCGGGGTGCACCTCCCGCCCGAGATCCTCCGTGACGTGAGGCGTGCGCGTCTCGGCCACGCGACTGAGGATCGCGCGGGCAACGGGCGTGATCGAATCCTTGGCGTCCGGCGCGTCCCCGATGGCCTGGACGCAGGTGAACTGGCGGTCGGCGTCCAGGAGAGAGAGCGCGGCCTGGTCCGCGCGGAGCAGCCGACCGGCGTGCTCGGCCAGCATTGAGAAGATCTCCTGGGAGGTGTCGGCCGCCCGCAACCGGCTCCCCAGCTCGTACAGGGCCTCCAGCTCATACGTTCGTTCGGCCTGCGCCTCGTACAGCCAGGCGTTCTTGAGCGCCGAGACGGCCTGCCAGGTGAAGGTCTGGAAGACCTCCTTCTCGGGCTGCGTCCAGGCGCGGGGAGCATCGAAGTAGCAGCACACCCCGGCGACCACGCTTCCCTCGGAGGTCATGGGCCACACCGCCATCGCCCGGTAGCCTTCACGTTCCACGAGCCGGCGGTCCGCGTCGTCCGGGGGCAGTTCCAGGGCGTCGCAAAGCAGGGTGGGAGAGGGACCCTCCGGCGTGCGCTGGGCCGTCCCGTCGGTCGCGTCCGGGGGCAGGACGAACTTGGCCGCGAGGGCCAGCGGGGTGTCTTCCTCAGAGACCCCTTTCGCCCAGAGACAGGTAAAGCTCCCCTCCGGCGCCCGTGCGTACACCGCGCACCCCTTGGCGCCGCTGAGGTCGGTGGCGGCCTGTCCAATCGCCGCCGCCGCAACCGCCGATGAGGACGGACGGTTCAGCGTTTCGTTCAACGCGATGAGCCGCCCCATCAGCCGCGCGTGCTGATGGGTTTCCTGGAACAGGCGCAGCCCCTCCGCGGTGGCCGCGACCTGCTGCGCCACCGCCTCGGTCAGGTCGACCTCTTCGCGCGTCCACGGCCGCGGATAGGCGGAGGCCACGGCAAGCGCCCCGATGCACCGGCCCTCGGCCAGGATCGGAACGGTCAGGGACGCTCGAACGCCGATGCGGCTCCACGTCGCTGCCAGCGGGTTCGACCCGTCGGGGGACGCGGCATTCCAGCTCTTCGAGCGGACGCCCTGCGCGGACTTCACGATGACGGCCCCGGTCTCAGGAGAGAGGCCGCGAACGACGTGGTGGTCCCCCGCCCAGATTCCG
>VBAO01000410.1:581-1274 GCA_005883865.1 Candidatus Segetimicrobium genomatis | reverse complement strand
GTTCAGGGCCTCCAGATGCGCCGCCCGCTCGCGGATTGCGAGGTCGGCCTGCCTGCGCAGGCTGATGTCCCGGGCGATCCCCTGCACGCCCACCGGTCTCCCGTCTCGGTAGATCGGCTGGGTGTTGACTTCGACAAGGACTTTGCGCCCGTCTTTTGCCACAACGTCGAGTTCGCAGATCGTGGGATTTGCGCCCTTGGCCATCTGATCCATGATTCGCAGGACCGTGTCGAGGCTCTCCGGCGCGACGATCTGTCCCAGATTCGACGCGACCAGCTCCGCCCGGGAGTACCCCGTGAGCCGTTCGCCTGCGCCGTTGACCGAGGTGAACTTCCCGGTGTGATCCGTCGTGTAGATGAAGTCGCTGGCGTTCTCGAGCAACTCACGAAAGTCCGTCCCATCCTCCGCCGGACTTTCTCCCGTCCGATTGAGGTCGTGGAAGTAGGCGCGCCGGTAGTGCGTCATCTGCTGTACTCCTCCTAATTCCTGCCGGTCCCGCTACCGCTTTCCGTCTCGTGTTCGTGCTCGCCAGCCCCGGTGCCGCCGCCGGCGCCGCTGGTGCCATTCCTTGTGCCGCTGCTTGTGCCGCCGGCGCCGCTGCCGGTCGGGCCCCCGCGGTTGCTGCCGCCGCCGGCACTGCCGGTTCCGCCGCCCTTGTCTCCGCCACCGCTGGTCCCGCCACCGCCGGCCGGG
>VBAO01000410.1:0-558 GCA_005883865.1 Candidatus Segetimicrobium genomatis | reverse complement strand
ACGGCGACGCCGCCCGGCGCGTTGGAGGGACCCGTCTCCTTGATGACGCCGTGGCCTCGCTGGGGATCCGCAGCGCCGGGGCCGGTTGAGGTGCCGGAGTGAACGTTGTCCTTCGTGTCCTTGGATGGACCCCCGGTCTTCCCCGTCCCGCCGCTCCGCTTGCCACCGGCGCCCTTGGTTTCCCGGGCGGTCTTTCCCTGACTCGTCCCGCCACGTTGGGCGTGGTCGCGCCGTTCGTTACTCCGTCCCTGCCGCGCCGGATCCGAGGCCATGCCACCACCCGGCGACATTGCTCCGGTTGTCAGCCCGTCCGAGGCGGCGACCACCACCGACGCCCATTCACTGAACGAAGAGAAATCGGTCCCCAACTGCCCAACACTCGGCCGTGTCGTGTTTAGCGATAGGGCAGATACGCTCACCCTAGCGAACGCTCCGGTCGTCTGCGCGGTCGTGAGGATGCACCCTCCCGCCTCGCAGGCAAACGTGCCGGTCAGCTCTCCGACCTTCACGCGCGCCTCGGTCGCAGGCCCGGCCACCGACACGACGAACTTCCCGCAC
>VBAO01000163.1 GCA_005883865.1 Candidatus Segetimicrobium genomatis | reverse complement strand
GCCCTACGACGGCGGGGTGGCCTTCGTCCGGCACGCGGTCCACCTGTCGGCCGCGATGAGTACCTCTGCCGCGTACTTGCAGCAGAGTGAGCGGCGGGAACCGATGCTGTACACGCCCGAAATGTCGCGGCGGGCCCGAGGCGTCGAGATATGGGCCGCGCTCCGCAGCCTCGGCCGGTCGGGACTGGCGGATCTCGTCGAGCGCACGTGCCGGTACGCCAGGCGTTTCGCCGAAGGACTCGCGAATGGGGGTTATGCCGTCCTGAATGAGGTGGTGCTCAATCAGGTGCTCGTGTCGTTCGGTGACGACGAAATCACGCGGCGGGTGATTGACGGTATCCAATCCGAGGGGACGTGTTGGTGCGGAGGGACGACGTGGCAAGGCCATGCCGCCATTCGAATCAGCGTCTCGTCGTGGGCCACAACGGAACGGGATATTGATCGGTCGCTGGCTGCCATGCTGCGGGTCGCTGGGGATTCCAGACGCCCTTGATGAGAGATGCTTCGTGGCATTGCGAGCATAAGAGGTGGGCGGACCGGTCATCAGGCCGGCCGGGCGTCATGCGACCGCCGCGTCCTTGCGCACGATGAGCGCGATGCTCGCCGTGTACCCGTGCAGGAAGTTCCGCGAGCCCACCGGTCCGACCTCGCCGTTGCAAAAGAACCCGGCCAGGGGGACCGGGCCCAGCTGGTCGGCCACCGCGCGCGCGTCGTGGTCGGGGGTGGCGAACAGCCCGACCCCGCGCCCGTTGCACGAGCACAGAAGGGCGGCGATGGGCTCTCGGGCGCCGAGGGTGCGCTTCGCGGCGGCCAGCAGCGCATGCAGGTCCTCGTCCGCGGCCGCGCGATCACGCAACTGGAACTGGAGCGTCTGCCCCGGCCGGGGCATCGCCCCGGCGGTCAGGGTCCCGTGCTCTGCGTCGGCGGCCAGAAGGTTCCGGATCAGGAAGTCCCCCCGGCGCAACTCCTCGCGGTGCTCATCGATGGCCAGCCCGACGAACAGATTGCCCCGCGCCCGCTGCCGCAGGTCTTCGGGCAGCGCCTGAACCGTCTCGAGCAAGACCTGGTAGGCATGGCGCCCGGCGATCGTCTCGATCACGTTGCCCGTCACGCCCGTCACGGTCCACGGCTCCCCGATGGGGGTGCAGCCCTGGGACACCACGGTGTGGACCCCGTACGGCCCGCCGAGCGCCACCGCCACGGCGCCGCGATCGTAGGCATGCTCATCGAGGAAGACGTGCGTGCGGCGCGCCCGGAGATCGCCCGACGCCAGCCCGCCCACCACGGGGATGCGGGGGTACGCGTCCGACCATGCCGCCAGCAGCGCGTCGGCGTCCAGGGTGAACGGGTCGGCAAACAGAAACCACGCCGCGGCGCCGCCGGGGCCCACCCCCGTCGCTTCGTGCCAGTCCTCCGGCCTCCGGCACCGCTCGATGACGCCCTGCGTGAGCCGCACGGGCCGGAGGACGGCGTCGGGGAGCGCGAACGCCAGCAGCGCAAGGGCGGGGTGGCCTTCGACTTCGCGGCCGGCGCCGATCACCCCCTGGCCCGAGCAGCCGAGCAGGATGCGCGCGCGCGTGGCGCGGCGCGCGGCGGCGACCAGTTCGGGAAAGTCCTCGGCGTACGCCGGACTGGCGAAGAGAAACGCGAGGTCGTGGGCCTCGCCGTCCCCGGGCGGCATCCGGGACATCGCCTCGGCGAGCGCAGCCCGCCAGGTCTGTTGCTGCCCGATCCCGGCGGTCGCTCTCATGATCTGATAGTACCCTGCCGGACACGGTTTTCCTGGTCCGCCCCGGTGCCCGTGGAGCCTGCGCGCGAGCATCCTCGACCGCGAGGGGTCCTGGGGCCCTGGAGGGAAACACTGTCCGGGGAGATCGGTTGGACAACCACGCGATGGGAGGGAGATCGGATGCGGAGAGAGGATGTCGCGGTTCGAGGCATGCACAAGACCACCGGCTATTCGCACGCCGCGAAGGTCGGGGGTCTCGTCTTTGTCGCAGGGCAGATTGCCCAGGACGTGGAAGGGGCGCTGGTCGGGAGGGGCGACATCGAGGCGCAGGCGGTCCAGGTGTTCGACAACCTCAAGGCCGTGCTGGCCTCGGCCGGCGCGACGCTCGACGACGTGGTGAAGATGACCACGTATACCACGAGCCTCGCCTACCGGCCGAAGATCGCGGAGGTGCGGGCGCGATACTTCAAGACCTACTTCCCGCCGAACACGTTCGTGGTGGTCGCGAGTCTGGCGGCGCCGGAGTACCTGCTGGAGATCGAGGCGGTCGCCGCGGTTCCATGACGGCGAGGAGGGTCGCATGAGCGCGGGGGCGGAGACGTTCAAGAACTACATCAACGGGCGCTGGGTCGGGGCCAGGTCCGGCGCCATGATGGAGTCCGTGAACCCGGCGACCGGCGAGGCGCTCGGTCTCGTCCCCCGGTCCGGGCCCGAGGACGTCGAGGACGCGGTGCGCGCCGCCGCCGAGGCCTTCCCGGCGTGGCGGCGGACCCCCGCCCCGCGCCGCGCAGAGATCCTGTTCCGGGCGGCGGAACGCCTGGTCGCCCGCAAGGAAGAGCTCGCGCGCCTCATGACCCGGGAGATGGGCAAGGTCCTGGCCGAGACGCGGGGGGACGTTCAGGAAGCGATCGATATGTCGTACTTCATCGCCGGCGAGGGGCGGCGCCTGCACGGCTACACCGCCCCGAGCGAGATGCCCCAGAAGGCGGCGTACTGCGTCCGGGCTCCGCTTGGGGTGGTCGGCATCATTACCCCGTGGAATTTCCCCGTCGCCATCCCCTCCTGGAAGATCGTTCCCGCCCTCGTCTGCGGCAACACGGTGGTCTTCAAGCCGGCGTCCTACACGCCGCTCGTCGGCCTCAAGTTCGTCGAGATCTTCGAGGAGGCCGGGCTCCCCCCCGGCGCGCTCAACATCGTCACCGGGCCGGGCCAGGGCGTGGGGGACGCGCTCGTCGCCCACCCCCAGGTGCGCGTCGTCTCGTTCACCGGCTCGACGGAGACCGGGCTCCGGCTGGCGGAGCAGTGCGCGAGGGTGGGGAAGCGCATCTCCCTCGAGATGGGCGGGAAGAACGCGGCGATCGTCATGCCGGATGCCGACCTGGGGCTCGCCACCGACGCGCTCATCTGGAGCGCGTTTGGCACGTCCGGGCAGCGGTGCACCGCGTGCAGCCGGATCATCGTCCACAAGGCGGTGAAGGCCGACCTGGCCGACCAGCTCGTCGAGCGCGCGAAGCGGCTCCGGCTGGGCGATGGGCTCGAGCCCGACACCGATGTGGGTCCTGTGGTGAGCGGCGCCCAACTCGACCGGATCCACCAGTACGTCCAGGTCGGGCGGCAGGAGGGCGCGCGCCTGCTCGTGGGCGGATCGCGGGCGCAGGAGGGCGCCCTCGGCCGCGGCTACTTCTACACCCCCACGATCTTCGACAGGGTCGGCCCGCGGATGCGGATCGCCCAGGAGGAGATCTTCGGCCCGGTCACCGATATCATCGAGACCGAGTCGTTCGAGTCGGCGGTGACGGTGCTCAACGAGAGCCGGTACGGCCTCTCGGCCTCCATCTTTACCCGGGACATCAACGCGGCGATGCGCGCGATCGATGACATCGACACCGGAATCGTCTACGTGAACCACGGGACGATCGGCGCGGAGGTGCACCTGCCCTTCGGGGGCACCAAGGAGACGGGGAACGGCCACCGCGAGGGCGGGCTCCAGGTCCTCGATGTCTTCAGCGAGTGGAAGGCGGTGTACGTGGACTACAGCGGCCGGCTCCAGCGGGCGCAGATCGACCGGGAGTGACGCCGGGCCGGCCCCCAACGTCGCCCCCGGCCCCGACCCCCCGCGTCACCCGGCCGATCGTCCGGGGACGCCCAGGACGGTGCGGAACAACGGAGGAAGTTCTCACCCAGGATCTTCCGCACGTCCGGCTCCCCGACCCCTCGCCGGCGAAGCGCGTCGGTCAACACCGCGAGGTGCTGCGGGCCGTCGAGCCCTTCGATCACGGCCTTGGCGTCGAGGCCTTCGATCTTGAGAGGGTACTGGGGGTAGAGCTCGTCGACGTACTCTTTGATGAAGTCCGGGCCGATCCCCACATGATCGATGCCGGCGACCGAAGCGATGTGCTCGATGTGGTCCACGATCCGGTCCACGGTCGGCCGGCGCGGGTCGACAAACGCCGGGAAGAAGTTGACCCCGACCACACCGCCGGTGGCGGCGATCGCCCGCAACTGGCCGTCGTCGAGGTTGCGGTGGTGATCGCAGAGGGCGCGCGCCGACGAGTGGGAGGCGATGACCGGGCGGGTCGCGAGGTCGAGGACGTGATGGGTGCCGGCCGCGGAGAGGTGGGAGACGTCGACCAGGATCCCGAGCCGCTCCATCTCCCGAACCGCGGCGACCCCCGCGCGCGTCAGCCGCCCGCCGGTGCCGTCTTCGCCGCTTCCGTCCGCCAGCATCGTCCGTCCGAAGTGGGTGAAGGACGCGATGCGGACGCCGAGCCGGAACAGCGTCGCGAAGAGGTCGGTGTGCCGGCCGATGGCTTCGCAGCCCTCCAGCGCGAGCACCAGGGCGACCTTGCCGTTCGACACCGCCGCGTCGATCTCTGCGCCGGTACGGCAGAGGGCCACCTCACCGCGGCCGGCCTCCACCTCCTGGTAGAGGTACTCGATCAGTTGGAGGGTCCGGCGCAGCGCCCCCTCGGCGGCGTACTCGCTTTCCATGAACACGGGCACGACCTGGACGTCCACGCCCCCGGCCCGGAGGGACGGGAGCACGTGGTCCCGGAAGTAGGCGCCCTCCCCCAGGGCGCGCTTGCGGGCCACGAGCAGGATCAGGTCGTTGTGGCAGTCCACCACCACGGAATCGCGGTGGAGATCCGGCATCGCATCACCCCTCGTCTACCGCCCGAGCCGGCTGGGTACTCACTCTTATGTTCCGAACAGGGTACTTTTGCTTCGCGATGCGTTGCACCTGTCGGGCAGACGATGGCTCCAGGAGGCGTAGCTCATGCCGGTTCCGGTCCTGCTTCCTACCCAGGCTCGCGACGAGACATTCGGCGGCGTCACGTATCACATCGAAGGGGAACTCGTGCCGGCGCTCCATGTGGAGCTGACCACCATGCCGGTCTACTTCGAGCACCACATCCTGCTGTGGAAGGATCCCGCCGTCGAGGTGTCGCTCCGCCCCCTCAAGGGGGCGTTCAAGCGGGTGCTGTCGGGGATGCCGGTGTTCATGACCCAGGCCAAGGGGCCCGGACGGATCGCGTTTAGCCGTGATGGGGCCGGCCACGTGTTTGCCGTCCACTTGAAGGTCGGCCAGGCCGTCGACGTGCGCGAGCACCAGTTCCTGGCCGCCACTGACGGTGTGGACTACACGTTCACCCGGGTGAAGGGGGCGGCCAACATCCTCTTCAGCGGGACCGGGTTTTTCATCGATACCTTCACCTGCCTGCGCCCGGAGGGAATCCTCTGGCTGCACGGCTACGGCAACGTCTTCGAGGTCACGCTCGGGCCCAACGAGCAGATCGACATCGAGCCGGGGGGATGGATCTACAAAGACCGCACCGTGCAGATGCAGACGATCTTCCAGAAATTCGCAACCGGGCTCCTCGCGAGCGCGGGCCAGATCTTCTGGAACCGCTTTACGGGGCCCGGCCGCCTCGCGCTGCAGTCGATGTACATGCACATGCCGACCGAGGGGTGAGGCGGCGCATCGGCGGTTCCGCGGCCTCCGGCGCCGCGATCGGGGGGGCGCCGCGCGGCGCCCCCCGGTTGTCATGGATCAAGAGGAGGGAGGGGGAGGGAATCCGAAGATTAGTAGCGCAAATCCGATGGTTAGTAACACAATCGTTACGATTGCCGGATACCCTTCATCACGGGTCGGCGGATCGACGTCAGATTCGATGCGGAGGGGGACGATGCGTAGCGTTCGGTGGGGAGTGCTTGGGCTCGCGGTGGTGGCCGTCCTGGCGTTTGGGACCCAGGGGATCCGCGCGGCGGAGACGGGCCTCGCAGGCGAGCTCAAGACCGCGATCACCCATGCGGGGTTCGCGGCGAAGTATGACACGTTGCAGGAGGTGTCCCTGCACCTGCACCACGCCATTAACTGCATAGTCGGCCCAGACGATAGTATGTTCGATAAAGCGGCGGGGAACCCGTGCCAGGGGCAGGGCAAAGGTATCCTGCCGGACATCAAGGCCAAGATGGGGATCGACCCGGAGTACCAGGCAGCCTGGTGGCTGGCTCACCTGGCAGATGAAGCGATCAAGATGGGGGATCTGGCCAAGGCGAAGGCGGCCGGCCACATCATCGAGGTCCAGCTGACCAGCATGTCGAAGATGTAGCGTCGCGCGAAGAACAACCAAGCCAGGGGGTGGTGATCGCGGTGCCACCCCCTGATCTTTTCCGAGTCGGAGCGCGCCTCTCCCCCCATGCGGTGGGCAGGCCCTACACGAACGGCCGGCTGATCTCGTCGAGCCGGGCAAGAACCTCGTCGGAAAGTTTGACCTCCAGGGCGCCCAGGTTCTCCTCCAGCTGGGCGACCGAGGTGGCGCCCGCGATGGCGCTGCAGACCGCCGGCTGCCGGAGGAGCCAGGCGAGCGCCAGTTGCGCCGGCGTGCAGTGCGCCTCGCCCGCGAGGGCGGCGACCTCTTCCGCCAACCGGAGGTTCTGGTCGTTCAGCCGCTTGGCGAACTGGGGCTGGATGACCGCACGGGAGCCCCGCGGCGGGTCCTGCCCCCGCCGGTACTTTCCGGTGAGGATGCCCCCGCCGAGCGGAAAGTACGCGATCAATCCGATGCCCTGGTCCCGGCAGAGGGGGACGAGTTCGCGCTCGACCGCGCGGTCGGCCAGCGAGTAGCTCGGCTGGACGGTCTCGAACCGGACGAAGCCGCGCCGGTCGCTCGTCCACAGCGCCTTCGTCAGCTGCCAGGCGGCGAAGTTGGACGCCCCGACGTACCGGACCTTGCCGGACCGGACCATGTCATCGAGGGTCCGCAGCGTTTCTTCCAGCGGCGTCGCGGGATCCCAGTCGTGGATCTGGTAGAGGTCGATGGACTCGGTCTGGAGGCGGCGCAGGCTGCCCTCCAGTTCCCGGATCAGATGGTAGCGGGACGCCCCGGCGTCGTTGGGGCCCTCACCCGTTTGCATCCCGGCCTTGGTCGCGAGGAGGACCTGATGGCGTCGGCCCCGGAGCCCCTCGCCGATGATGGTCTCAGACGCGGTCGCGGTATAGATGTTCGCCGTGTCGATCAGGGTGATCCCCGCGTCGATCGCCCGGTGCAGGATCGCCACGGCGGCCGCGCGCTCGGCGCGGCCGCCGAACGAGTTCGTGCCGAGTCCGAGCGCCGACACCTTCACGCCCGTCCGGCCCATTGGCAGATGCGTCATCACAGCGCGGACTTCGGAAGCCGCGCTCGGGTCTCCTGCGGCGACAGTCACGTAACAGCGGCGCCCGTCACGTAGGAGAAACGAGACGACGCGGCGCATACCTGCCGGGATGCCGGAACTGCCGTTCGTTGAAGCGCTCGTGGAGAGCCTGAGGCCGCTCGCGGAAGGCCGCACGATCGAGGACGTGATCGTCAGGAGCGTCTACGTGCTCAAGACCTTCGACCCGCCGGTCACCGACATCAAGGGCCGGCGGATCGCGGCCATCCGCCGGAGGGGAAAGCTCCTCGTGTTCGATCTGACCGGGGG
Organism: Candidatus Segetimicrobium genomatis; assembly: GCA_005883865.1. GTDB lineage: Bacteria > Sysuimicrobiota > Sysuimicrobiia > Sysuimicrobiales > Segetimicrobiaceae > Segetimicrobium. The sequence goes on along the minus strand of VBAO01000163.1, from coordinate 1,652 downwards.
CCTCGTCATGGTCATGCACCTCAGGCGCAACGGGCGGCTGCAGGTTGTTCCCCGGGGAAAGGGACGGACGGCGCGGGATCTGGCGATCACCTTCGCGCTCGACGGCGGGATGGATCTCCGGATGATCGAGGTGGGCCCCAAGAAGGCCGCCTCGCTCTGGCTGTTCCCCGCCGGACAGGAAACGAAGACCGAGCCGCTGGCAGGCCTCGGGCTCGAGCCGCTCTCCCCGGAATTCACGCGCGAGGCGCTCGCGGATATGCTCGGCGGGGAGCGAACCCACCTGAAGCGGTTTCTCGGCCTTCAGCGCCATGTCGTGGGCATCGGCAACGCGTTTTCCGACGAAATCCTGTGGGAAGCGCGGCTGTCCCCCCAGGCGATGACGACGTCGCTGGACGGCGACGAGGTCGCGCGGCTGCACGGGGCCATTCGAAGGGTGCTGGACGAAGCGGTCGCGTCGCACCGGAGGGAGTTCGCCGGCGCGCTGCCGATGCGCGAGCCGGTCCACCTGTTGCGGGTTCACCGCCACGGCAAAGAGCCGTGCCCGCGGTGCGGCACGCCCATCGCGGTGATCTACTACGAGGATCGGGAGACCTACTACTGTCCCACATGCCAGGCGGGAGGGAGGGTCTATGCGGATCGACGGCGGTCGAGGCTGCTCCGGTGATCCGGGCTCGAGACCGCGGGGCGCGCCCCGCGGTGTGGGGGGGCCTGGGAACGTGATCGCTCGACGAAGCCGCGGGCCCCGCGCGGTCGCCGCGCTGGCGGTCCTCGCGCTCACCGCGATCGGGGTCGCGGGCGGCGCCGGGGCGGGCCGCGTGCGGGCGCAGGACGGCGCGGTCCCGCTGCGCGAGTACCCTGTCCCCGGGGGATCGCACCCGCACGACGTCGCACCGGCTCCCGACGGCACGGTGTGGTTCACGGCGCAGACCGCCGGAGCGCTGGGGCGGTTGGATCCTGCGACCGGCAAGATCCGGGAGATCAAGTTGGGCGAAGGATCGGCCCCCCACGGCGTCATCGTGGGCCCGGACGGCGCGGCGTGGGTCACGGACGGGGGCCTCAACGCGATCGTCCGAGTCTCGCCCACGTCCGACGAAGTGCGCCGCTTTCCGCTGCCGGCGGGGCGCGCCGGCGCCAACCTCAACACGGCGGTGTTCGACCGGCAGGGTATCCTGTGGTTCACCGGCCAGGGTGGGGTGTACGGACGGGTGACCCCGGCGACCGGCCGCGTCGACGTCTGGGACGCACCGAAGGGTCCCGGCCCCTACGGGATCACCGTCACGCCGGGCGGAGCGATTTATTTCGCGTCGCTCGCCGGAAGCTACGTCGGCCGGATCGACACCAAGACGGCCGCCGCCACCGTGTTTCAGCCGCCGACCCGGGACCAGGGGGCGCGGCGCGTGTGGGCGGATCATCGGGGGCGGATCTGGGTGAGCGAGTGGAATGCCGGTAACGTGGCGCTCTACGATCCCGCCAGCGGCCGGTGGAGGGAGTGGCGCGTTCCCGGCGAGCGGCCGAAGCCCTACGCGGTGTACGTGGACGATCAGGACATGGTCTGGCTCAGCGACTGGGGGGCCAACGCCCTGGTACGGTTCGATCCGTTGCGGGAGACGTTCGCGGTCTTCGCGTTTCCCACCCCGGGGGCGGAGGTCCGC
>VBAO01000409.1 GCA_005883865.1 Candidatus Segetimicrobium genomatis | reverse complement strand
GCGAACACCCCCGCGTCGAAGAGGCGGTCCGAGAACCGCATCGCGAGCGTCTCGTCGCCGATCATCACCGGGGTAATCGGCGTCTCGCTCGCGCCGGTATCGTACCCCAGCCGCTTGAGGCCCGACTTGAAGGCGCGGGTGTTCTCCCACAGCCGCTCGATGAGGCCCGGCTCCTCCTCGATCAGGTCGAGCGCGGCGATCGCCGTTGCGGCCACCGATGGCGGATGCGACGTGCTGAACAGCAGCGGCCGGGCGCGGTTCATGAGATACTCGACCAGCGTGCGGCTGCCGGCCACGTACCCGCCGAGGCAGGCCCACGCCTTGCTGAGCGTCCCGACCTGGATGTCGACCATCCCGTGGACGCCGAAGTGCTCCACGGTGCCCCGGCCCCCCGCGCCTACCACCCCGCTCGCGTGGGCGTCGTCCACCATCATGATCGCGCCAAACTCCCGGGCGAGCGCCGCCAGGTCCCGAAGCAGGGCCAGGTCGCCGTCCATGCTGAACACGCCGTCGGTGATGACGAGCACGCGTCTGGCCTTCCTCGACTCCTCCAGGCACCGGCGCGCCGCCGCGATGTCCTTGTGGGGAAAGATCTTCCGCTCCGCGCCGCTGAGCCGGCAGCCGTCGATGATGCTGGCGTGGTTCAGCTCATCGCTGACGACCACGTCCTCGCGCCCGAGGATCGCGGCCACGGTGCCCGCGTTCGCGGTGAACCCGGACTGGAAGAGCAGCGCGGCCTCGGTGCGTTTGAACGCCGCCAGCCGCCGCTCGAGGACCTGGTGGATCGCCATGTTCCCCGCGATCGTCCGAACCGCGCCCGAAAGGTAGTTGTTCGAGCAGAGGTTGACGACCCGCCGGCCGTCATAGGTGCAGACCGGGGCCTGCTCCCCTTCGAGCTCCCGCGGCCACCGGAACACCCCGCGCTCGCGGAGCGCCGCGATCTCGTCGTCGAGAAAAGCCAGGGCGCCGCTCATGCCCGGGAGTTCGCCCGCCGGGACCGGCCTCTCCTTCTCGAGAACCCTTTTCGGTAGACTGGATGACAGATGGCGATGGAGTATGTCCAGCTGCTGGACTGGAAGCGGCGGATCTTTGAGATCTATCGGACCGTCCGCACGTCGCCCGATCCCCGGGCCGCGTGGGGCGCATGGTGCGCGACGCGCGACGAGATGTTCGCCGCGCATCCGCAGTCGCCTGTTCCCTCCGGCGACCGAGCCCGGTTCCCCGGGCTCAGGTACTTCGACTACGATCCCCGGGTACGGGTTCTTGCCAAGGTCGAGGATGCGGAGCCCGTCCCGTACGATCTCCCCCTGACCGGGGGCGGCACGGCCCGATTCGTGCGGTTCGCCGTCGCCCGATTTGGCCTGCTGGACCGGACGCTGGCGGTCGAGCTCTACTGGCTGGAAGGCTACGGGGGCGGAATCTTCCTGCCGTTCCGTGACGCCACGAGCGGGGCCGAGACCTACGGCGCGGGGCGGTACCTGCTCGATACCGTAAAGGGTGCGGATCTCGGCGCGGAGGATGGACGTCTCGTGTTGGACTTCAACTTTGCGTACAACCCTTCGTGCGTCTACGACTCGCGGTGGGCCTGCCCGCTCGCGCCGACGGCCAACCGCCTCCCCGTGCCCATTCGAGCCGGCGAGAGACTCCCGACCGGGTAGAGGGGCGAAGGCCTAACCACCCCCGCCATCATCGGGAGCGTGTACCCGTCCGCAGCGCCATCGGGACTCAGCGGTCCCGGGCAATCACGGCAGCAGCAGGTGCAGGTCGCCGAACTCGTGCCAGAGGTATCCCGCCTCGAGGGCGGCGCGGTAGGCCTTCTCGAGATGACCTCGCCCGGCGATCGCTTCGAGCATCGCCAGGTGCGAGGACCTCGGCTCATGGAACCCGGTGAGCAGCCCATCGACGACCCGCACGCCCCGTTCGGGCGTGACGACGAGGTCAGTCCAGCCGCGGCTCGCGATGACCCGCCCCTGCTCGTCCGCGGCGCTCTCCAGCGCGCGCACGACCGTCGTGCCGACGGCGATCACGCGGGCGGCGGTCACCTTGACCGCGCGCACAGCGTCCGCCGTCTCGGGCGGTACGGCGTAGGGCTCCTCGTACGGCGCCTCATCCCCTTCGAGGCTGGACACTCCGGTGTGCAGGGTGACGGTCGCGAACCCCACGCCCTTCCCTGCCAGCCGCTCGAGGACGGCGGGGCTGAATGCCCGCCCCGCGGACGGCATCTCGGCCGAGCCCGGTTCGCCGGCGTAGACGGTCTGGTACATCTCGACGGGGAAGGCGCCTTGCACGTACGGGTACGCGATCGGCCGGCCCCACCGGCGGAGGTACTCGAGCACCGGCGCGGGCAGATCGAGGCGAGCCACCCAGAGGCGGAGGGAATCGGCATACGGCGCGAGCAGTGTGGCCACGGCCCCGCCCGGTAGGGCAAGGACGTCGCCCGGCGTGACCTCCGCCTTCCTCGGCTCGACCACCCACAGCCCGCCTGGGAGGCGCATCGAGAGATGGAGCGCGATGGTGCCCCCACCGGCGCGCCGTGCGGTGAGCGCGGCCGGCAGCGTGGCGGAGTCGTTCGCCACCACCAGGTCCCCGGCGCGCAGGAACTCGGGCAGGTCCGCGAACCGCGCGTGGACGATCCGGTCGCCCGCGCGGTAGCTGACGAGGAGCCGCACCTCGTCGCGCCGCAGGCCGCGCATCTCGGGCGGTTCGTGGGCCTCGAGCCCGGGAGGCAGCCCGAAGTCGAGCGGGCGTGTTGTTGCGATCATGGTCTCTGCCCCCCGGAGCCCGCCGCCGCCAACGCCCTCGCCTCGAAGCGGCCGGAAGAGCGAGTCTCGTGTTCGACGAGGCGCAGGAACGCCGGCGCGGACATCTCGGGCCCGGGGAGATGGGAGAGATCCACGCCCGGCTCCGCCTCCTGGTGCATCTGCGTATTCATGTCGCCCGGGTCTACCACGTAGACTCGGACCCCGGTGCCCTCGAGCTCGGCCGCCAGCACGCGCGAGAGGTGCTCCAGAGCGGCCTTGCTGGCGCCGTAGCCGCCCCACGTGGGGTAGGCCTGGGCCGCCGCATCGGACGTCACGTTGATGATCGCGCCCTCCCCGCGCTCCCGCATCCCCGGCAAAACGAGCTGGATCAGGCGAAGCGGCGCCACGACGTTGACGCGGAAGACATCTTCGAGCGAGCCCAGTGGATACTCGTCGAGCGCCGGCATCGGGCTCGGGCCGATGGACGAGGCGTTGTTCA
>VBAO01000336.1 GCA_005883865.1 Candidatus Segetimicrobium genomatis | reverse complement strand
CCACCGGGGGTGGCTGCCGTCGATCACGTGGACCAGGAGGTCCGCTTCCACCACCTCTTCGAGCGTCGCCCGGAACGCCGCCACGAGGTCGTGCGGCAGCTTCTGGATGAACCCCACCGTATCGACGAACAGGACCGGCCGGTGGTTGGGCAGCAGCGCCTTTCGGACGGTGGGATCGAGGGTGGCGAACAGCTTGTCCGCGGTCATGACGCGGGCGTCGGTCAGGCTGTTGAGCAGCGACGACTTGCCGGCGTTCGTATACCCGATCAACGCCACGACGGGGAGGGCGGCATCCTCGCGCGCCTGCCGCTGCAGCCGGCGGTGCTGCCGCATCGCGCCGATGGCGCGCTGGAGATCGGTGATGCGTGCGCGGATCCGCCGGCGGTCGGCTTCCAGCTTCGTCTCGCCCGGACCCCGGGTACCGATGCCGCCTCCGAGACGGGACAGCACGACGCCCCGGCCGGTCAACCGGGGAAGCAGGTACGTCATTTGCGCGAGCTCGACCTGGAGGTATCCCTCGCGCGTGCGCGCCCGCTGAGCGAAGATATCCAGCACGAGCGCGGTGCGGTCGAGCACCTTGGTGTGCAGGTGCCGCTCGAGGTTCCGCTGCTGGGCGGGCGAGAGTTCGTGGTCGAAGATGACGAGATCCGCCCCCGTCTCCAGGACGCGAGCGCGGATCGCCTCGACCTTGCCGCTGCCGACGAAGGTGGCAGGATCGGGGCGGGAGCGCCGCTGGACGATGGTGCCGGCCACGGAAGCCCCGGCGGTCTCGGCGAGCCGGGCAAGCTCTTCGAGCGCGCCCTCGCCGTTCCCGGACTGGTCCAGCCCGACCAGCACGGCGCACTCCGCCGCGCCGCTCGCGACCCGAAGCGGCCGAGCCCCGGCCGGCTGCGGCCCCCGAGGGTGAAGACCCCGGCGGAGTTTGCGGCCCTGGGGCGCCCCGGTCGTGCGGATCGGTCCCCTCCCCTACCGCAGGGCGCGGGGTGCTGGGACCCCGAGCCGATCGCCGATCCGCTGGATCGCCTCTGCGATCCGCTCGTCGGGGGCGGTCAGCGAGATGCGAATATAGCCGCTCCCACGCGTTCCGTACCCGATGCCCGGGGTGACCACGACGCCCGCGTGCTCGAGGAGGTGCGCGGCGAACCCCACGGAGTCGAACCCCGGAGGCACCGGGATCCAGAGGTAGAACGTCGCCTTCGGCATGGGGACGTCGAGCCCGGCGGCCCGGAGCCCCTCGACGGCCATGTTCCGCCGCCGCTCCCACCTGGCCACGCGCTCGCGGACGGCGTCCTGAGGGCCGGTGAGGGCGGCGCAGCCCGCGACCTGGATCGCGGTGAACTGCCCGCTGTCGATGTTGGTCTTGAGCGTCGCGAGCGCCTGGACCGCCTCGCGGTTGCCGACCGCGAACCCGAGCCGCCACCCGGTCATGCAGTAGGTCTTGCTGAGCGAGTGGAACTCGATGCCGACCTCCATCGCCCCGGGAGCCTGGAGGAAACTCGGGGGGCGGTATCCCTCGTACGCGATCTCCGAGTAGGTGTTGTCGTGCACCACGAGGATGTCCCACCGGCGCGCGAACGCGACCACGTCCTCGAAGAAGGCCAGGTCGGCCGTGGCCCCCGTGGGGTTGTTGGGATAGTTGAGGAAGAACACCCTGGCGCGGCGGGCGATGGCGTCGGGGATCGCCGAAAGATCCGGGAGCCATCCGCGCGCGGGGTCGAGCGGAACCGGAACCGGCTCCCCCTCGGCCATAAGGGTCGCCACGGCGTACACGGGATATCCCGGGTCGCTGACGAGCACCGGATCTCCCGGGTCGACGAACACCCAGGGGATGTGGGCGAGCCCCTCCTTCGAACCGATCAGGGCGAGGACTTCGCGGTCGGGGTCGAGGGTGACCCCAAACCGCCGGCCATACCAGCCGGCAACGGCCTGGCGGAACTCCCGGGTGCCCTCGTAGGGCGGATACGCGTGGGTCGCCGGGTCGCGCGCGGCGGCGGCCAGCGCGTCGATGATGTGCGGAGGCGTGGGCAGGTCGGGATCGCCGATGCCGAGGTTGATGACATCAACACCCTTCGCCCGGAGCGCCGCCCGCTTGCGGTCCAGCTCGGCGAAGAGGTAGGGTGGGATGCTGCGCATCCTGCGCGCGAGGTTCATATCCAGATCATAGCATGTTCTCGGGAGAAGAGTTCGTGGTCGCGGGTTATCTGCCAAGCCCACGCGGATTCAGCACCCTCATTCTCGGCCAGGACGACAACCAGGGCAAGTTCGTCTATGCTGGCTTCTGTGGTACGGGCCTCTTATCTTTCGGGGGTCGTCGAAGACCCTTCATGGCTCGGTCGAAGATTCCATCGATGTACGCATCGGAGAGCGGTCCGGTACTCATCTGCAATCGATAGTAGATGGGCGCATATAAAAGATCGATGGCGTCTTCTGGATCGATATCGGAGCGCAATTCTCCTTGACGAACCGCCTCGCCGATGACCGACCGCGCCAGCTTGCGCCTCGGCAACGTCCATCGTTCACGAAAGGCCTTTG
>VBAO01000162.1 GCA_005883865.1 Candidatus Segetimicrobium genomatis | reverse complement strand
CTCCCGCTTCCCGGGAGGGACCGTCAGGTGGTACGTCACCTGGATCGCCGTCACGCGCATCACGCGCTCAGGAGCCTCGACCGTCCCCTCGGCCTCGGTCCACAGCCTGTCCGGGTAGCTCGGGATTCCGCGCGCTTCCAGCGCGCCGGCGAGGGTCCCGGTGAGTCACCCCGCGGCGGCGGCGACGAGATGGTCCAGCGTGCTGGGGAGTTCCTCCTCGGGCTCCATCTTGTAGAACGCCTTGACTCCAGTGTTGACCCCGTACCGCACCGGTTCGGGGAAATCACCGAGGAAGGCCCTGCGGTTCGGCCGTTTCTCCTGGTAGACGCGCACCCGGGCAATGTGGACCGGTTCCACTCCGCACCCCACTCCCATTTCTGGGGGGCCAGCGAACGCCTATAGTGGAAACGCGTACGTGGGAAGTATAGCATGAGGGCCGGGCCTCGTTGAGTACCGGGGTAGGCGGGGCGCGCGCGGGTCAGGACCCCAGGCGAGATCCCCCGGCTTCGTGCAGGCGCTTCTTCATGACGTAGAGCCGGCTGTCGGCGACCTGCAGCAGCTGATCCGGATCGCCTCCGTCCTCGGGGAACGCCGCGATCCCCCAGCTGAAGGTCAGGGTCGGGGAACTCTCCTGCTGGGGCACCGGCACCTTGAGCCCGCAGAACCGGCCCAGGATCTCCCCGGCCTGCCCCTCCGTCGCCTCCGGGAGCAGCAGGACGAACTCGTCCCCCCCGATGCGGGCCGCGAGATCGGAGGCGCGAATGCCCCGGGTGAGCGATTCGGCCACCCGGATCAGGGCCTCATCGCCCTTGGCATGGCCGAAGGTGTCGTTGATGTCCTTGAACCCGTCGAGGTCGATCAGGACCACGCTCAGGAAGCTCTCCTTGCGGCGCGCGCGCGAGATCTCCGCGACGAGCCGGCCGAGGAAGGATCGGCGGTTGGCCAGGCCCGTCAGCGCGTCGGTGGCGGCGATCTCCTTGAGTTGCTCGTGGAGGCGGGCGACCTCGATCGCGCCGGTCAGGTACCGGGCCACGACCGTCAGCAGGTCCAGATCGATCTGGGTGAATCCGCCCAGCTGTTCCCGATGGGCGCTCAGCACTCCGATCCGCCGGCGGCCGACGCTCAACGGGGCGTAGATGCCCGACCTGATCCGGGCGTCGCGCCGGAACACGCGGGGATCCGCGTGCATGTCCGGAACGATGAGCGGTTCTCCCGCCTGCATCACCACCCCGTGGAGCCCCTTGTCCCGCGGGATGGCCAACCCCAGGAAGCTCTCGCGAATCCCCGACGCCGCCCGCAACACCAGGAACTCCGGGTTGTGGCTGTCGACGAGGGCCAGCGAGCACGAGGCGAACCCCGTTTCGTCGCGGAGGATCCGCATGACGTGCTCGAGGAGGTCGGAGAGGCTGAGCACCGCGCTGAACTCCGTGGCCAGGCGGGAGAGAAACGCGAGGGACTTGTCGGGCGCAGGCCGGAGGGGAGCCCCGTCGGGCGTCCCGTCGGGCGCTCCTCCCGGGATCACGATCAGCTTGGGCTTCTTCCTCTTCGGCTCCCGATGCGGCTCTGCAGTGTGCGCCACGGTGGTCCCCTATCCGCGAAGGCATCTGGCGATACCGGTAATAGAAGATGCCCCAAAGGCGGGCGGGACGGCCAGCCTCCTTTCCGCCTGCGGGAATCCGGGGCCGGCCGGACGCCGGGGAGTTTAGGCAGCCTTACCTTCCGGTCCACCGCGGTGGACGCTTGTCGAGGAACGCCGCGACGCCTTCCTGGAAATCGGCGCTGTTGTAGCACAGGGCGATCAGGTCGTGGCCGGGACTCTCCGGGAGCAACCGGTCGACGACCCGCCGCACGGCCTCTTTGCTGACGCGCAGCGTGATCGGGGGGGCCTGGGCGATGGATTCCGCCAGTTCCGCGGTGCGGGCCGCCAGCGCGTCCGGCGGGATGACCTCGTTCACGAGCCCCCAGGAGTGGGCCACGCCCGCATCCACGTGGCGGGCGGTGTAGATCATCTCCTTCGCCCGGGCCGGACCGATGAGCGTCACGAGGCGGGTATAGTTGTGCATCGACAGGCAGTTCCCGAGCCGGATGGTCGGGACGCCGAACCGCGCGTCCTCCGACGCGATCCGGAGATCGCAGGCCATCGCGATCCCCAGCCCGCCCCCGATGCAAAACCCGCGGATCGAGGCGAGCGTGGGCTTCGCGACGGCTTCCAGCCGCCCCACCACGCGGTCGATGCGCTCCTCATACTCGATCCCCGCCTGCGGGTTGCCGCGGAACGCCGGGAACTGGCCGATGTCGGTCCCCGAGATGAACGCCCGCTCCCCGCTCCCGCGGATCACCAGGACCTTGATCGCGTCGTCGCGGTCGACCTGCTCGCAGGTCTCCACGAGCCGCTGGTACATCGCCCAGGTCATCGCGTTGCGCTGCTCGGGGCGGTTGACGGTCAGATACGCGACCCCCCGGTTGGTCTCGAAGAGCATCTCCGATGACTCCATGCGGCCACCTCCAAGGTCCGCTCGCGTAAACGCGGCGAGGGCGCGCGGCCAGGGATTCAGCGTGCCGGAAGCAGGAGCGGGCCGGGGCTCAGTCCGGGGGGCCACCCACCGGGGGGTGGCTGTCCTGGGGCGGACCGACGGGAATGCCTCCGTCGGCGGGCGCGCCTTCCCGTGGGGGGTCGGGCGTGGAGACGGTGGGGGCGGTGACAACCTGGCGGAGCAGCTCCCCCGCGATGTCCCCGATCGTCACACGGCCCTCCTCGGCCTGGGAACTGATGTAGTCCTTGACCCGCGCCCGCTCGCGTTCCCGGGCCAGGCGGCGGAGGCTCACGATCATGCGTCGTTCGTCGGGGCGGATCTCGGTCACGAGCGCCTCCACGGTCTGCCCGACCTCGAGGACGTCGGTGACCTTCTGCACCCGCTTCTCGGCGGCCTCTGAAATGGGAATGAACGCATCGACCTCGTCGAGGCGCACGAACGCTCCGGAGGCGACGATCCGGACGACCTTCCCCGTCACCGCCTGTCCGGAGCGGTACCGGCCTCCGACGTGCTGCCACGGGTCGGGCAGGATGTGCTTCAGCCCGAGCGAGATCCGCCCGGCCTCCCGGTCGACCCGCAGCACCGCGACCGTGAGCCGCTGTCCCCGGTGCACGACCTCGGAGGGATGCTTGATGTACGTCCAGGACATCTCGCTGATCGGCAGCAGGCCGTCGATGCCGCCGAGGTCCACGAACGCGCCGAAATCGGTGAGGCGCCGCACGATCCCCTCGCGGACCTGTCCCTCCTCGAGCGAGACCAGCAGCTCTTCCCGCGCCTTGGCCCGTTCCTCGGTCACGGCGTTCTTGTGCGACAGGATGACCCGTCCCTTGGGCCGATCGACTTCGAGGACCCGGAGCGGGATGCTCTGCCCGACCAGGGCCTCAAACTGCCGGCCTTTGGCCCGGGAGAGATCCACGTGGCTCCCGGGGACGAACCCCCGCAGTCCCAGGTCCACCACGAGCCCGCCCTTGACCTTGTCCACCACCATCGCGTGGAGGATCGTCCCGGCCCGAAACGCCTGCTGAATGCGGTCCCAGGCGAGCGCGAGGTCGGCGCGCTTCTTGCTGAGGAGGATGTTCCCCTCGTCGCCCTCGACCTTCAACACGTAGACGTCGATCCGGTCGCCGACGGTGATCGCTTCCGTCCCGTCGCCCCGGGTCGACAGCTCCTTGGGGGGAATGAATCCCTCGGACTTCGCGCCGACGTCCACGAGCACCCCCTCGTTGTCGACGCGCACGACGGTGCCGCGGACGATCTGCCGCTCCTCGAGCGCCTTCATGCGGGAGACGTCCATGTCCTCCGCCTGTTCAGAGATCACCTTGTCCTCGGCCATGGATCGCCCACCCTTCCCCTCGATGGCCCGCGCCGGGGGTCCTCCCGGCCGGCCGCGAGCCTCTAGTTCGCCGGGCGACCCGGCTCCCTCCTCCCCTGCAGACGCCGGGACGCCGGGCCGGGCTCCCCAAGCAGCCGGCGGAGGTCGTCGGGGATCCGGCGGGGACGTCCCGTCCGGTCGACCGCCGCATGCACGGTCGCCCCGCGGGCCAGGACCGCGCCGTCCGCCTTGCGGATGGCCTCATAGCCGAACTCGAGGCTGGCGGGGCCGAGGGAGGCGAGGTGGGTCCGGATGATCAGGACGTCGTCGTACCGGGCGGGGCGGAGGTACCGGCAGCGGGCCTCGACCACCACCAGGAGCCACCCGCCGGCCTCGATCTGGGCATAGGACCGGCCGCGTCCCCGGATGAACTCGGTCCGCCCCGCCTCGAACCAGACCAGGTAGGCGGCATGGTGGGCCACCCCCATCTGATCGGTTTCCGCGTAGCGGACCCGGACCTCGAGATCTGAGGCCTCCATCCCCTTCCTATCCTCGGCCGCGCAGGCGGGGGTCGAGCAGGTCCCTGAGCCCGTCCCCCATGAGGTTGAACCCGACCACGGTGACGAGGATGGCCAGGCCCGGGAACGTGGCGATCCAGGGAGCCGTCAACATGAACGACCGGCCGGTGGCGAGCATCGACCCCCATTCCGGGGTCGGGGGAGAGGCGCCCAGGCCGAGGAACGAGAGCCCCGCCGTCTCGACGATCGTGAACCCCACGGTCAGCGTGGCCATCACGATGATCGGGGAGAGGATGTTCGGGAGGATATGCCGGCCGAGGACCCGGGCGACGCCGGCCCCAACCGCCCCCGCCGCCTCGACAAACTCCTGCTCCTTGATCGCGAGGACCGCCGCCCGGACCAGCCGGGCAAACTGGGGCGTGTAGACGATCCCGATTGCGATCATCGCGTTGATGAGGCTCGGGCCGAGGATCGTGACCACGACCATTGCGAGGAGGAGGTACGGAAACGCCAGCAGGACGTCGACCGACCGCATCACCACCGCGTCCACCCGCCCGCCGAAATACCCCGACACGACGCCGAGCACCACCCCGAGTGCCAGGGCGATGCCGTCGGCCAGCACGCCGATGACCAGGGCGATGCGGGCGCCGTACAGGACCCGGGAGAAGATATCCCGGCCGAACTCATCGGTGCCGAACAAGTGGGGCGGCGACGGCGGCCGGAGCTGATCGGTGAACGCCTGGTCGATGGGACTGTGGGGCGCGATCTGGGGCGCGAAGATCGCCGCGCCGACGACGAGGGCCAGCATTGCGGCGCCGACCACGAGGTTGGGACTGCGCACCAGGCGGCGCCAGGACAGTGCGGCGATTCGACGGGGCGGTCGGGGCGGATGGGTCGCCGGCACGGCGTGTATCGTCAGTCGTAGCGGATCCGCGGATCCAGGTAGGCGTAGAGGATGTCGACCAGGAGGTTGGCCAGCACGAAGATCCCGGCCGCGATCATGACGACCCCCTGGACCACGGGGTAGTCGCGGGCGAGCACGCTGGTGATGGCCAGCCGGCCGAGTCCGGGGATGGCGAAGATCGTCTCGGTGAGCACCGCGCCGCTGAGGAGCAGCCCCAGTTGCAGCCCCACCAGGGTGACGATGGGCAGCAGGGCGTTCCGGAGCGCGTGGTGGCTCACCACCCGGCGCTCGACCACGCCTTTGGCCCGGGCGGTCCGCACGTAGTCCAGGTGGAGCACCTCCAGCATCGTCGACCGCGTCATGCGGGCGATGGTGGCCATCGCCGTCGCGCCGAGGGCGACGGCGGGGAGGATCAGGTGACGGAGGGTGCTCTGGACCACGGGCCCGTTTCCGGTCAGGAGGCCGTCCACGAGCGACAGGCCCGTGATGCGGTGGAACATCATCCCCCCGTCCAGGATGCCCCCGAGGGGCAGCCAGCCCAGGATCCCGCCGAACACCAGCAGCAGCAGGATCCCGGTCCAGAACACCGGCATCGAAACGCCGACCAGGACCCCCACCATCGCCGCGGTATCGACGACCGAGTGGGGCCGGCGGGCCGCGAGGACGCCGATCGCCAACCCGAAGACGACGGCCAGGAGCAGGGCGGCGAGGCTCAACTCGATCGTCGCCGGAAGCGCCTGCCCGATCTCCCAGATCGCCGACTGCCGGGTCCTGAGCGAGACGCCGAAGTCGCCGACGAGCGCGCCCCCAAGGAACCTGAGGTACTGCACCGGCACCGGCTGGTCGAGCCCCAGTTGGTGGCGGAGACGCGCGAGGTCGGCCTCGGTCCCCTTGTCGCCGAGCAGCAGTTGGGCCACGTCGCCCGGGATGAGGTGCATCCCGAAGAAGACGAGGATGCTCACCCCCAGCAGGACCGGGACGAGCTGTCCCAGCCGCCGGGCAACGTACTTGAGCATGCAGCGTTACTGCAGCGAGACCTGCTCCATATGGAAGAACATCTGCAGCGGGTTGAGCAGGAACCCCCGCACAGTCGCGCGGGCGGCCCGCACCTGGTTCGTGTGGTTCATGAAGATCCACGGCGCGTCGTCGTGGAGGATCTTGTTGGCCTGCTCGTAGATCTGGGCGCGCCGGGCCTGGTCCGCGACCTGCCGGCCCTGGACCATCAGCCGGTCGTACTCCGGGTTGTGATGGCGCGAGTTATTGTTGGTCCGCGCCTTGCCGGCCGCGGTATCCCACTCGAACAGGTCCCCCAGGAAGTTGTCCGGATCCCCGTTGTCCCCCGACCACCCGCTGATCGCGAACCCTTCCCAGGGGGTGTGGCGGATCTTATCGAGGTACGCCCCCCACTCGTACTGGGTGATCTTGACGTTGATCCCGACCTTCTGGAGATACCCCTGGACGGCCTCGCCGAGTTTCGCGCCGCCCACGGGGTTGTAGCCCCGGGGGTTCCCGTACACCATCATGTCGGCGGTGAAGCCGCTGGGGAACCCCGCCTCCTTGAGGAGCGCCTGCGCCTTCGCGGCATCGTAGGGATAGGGGGCGACGGACTTGTTGTAGCCCCACAGCACCGGCGGCATCCCCTGGCTGGCCGTCGTCGCGCCGCCGTAGAGGCCCTTGTTGATCGCGTCCTTGTCCACGGCGTAATTCATCGCCTGGCGCACCCGCTTGTCTTTGAACGGGCCCGCTTCGTTCGACAGCGCGACCCCGAGGATGGTCAGCCCCGGCTGCTGGTAGAGTTTGAGCGCGCCGTTGCCCGTCACCCGGGGGTAGTCCGACGGCGGGACGTCGGCCAGGATCTGCGCCTCGTTCCGCTCCAACTTCAACATGCGGGTGGCGCTCTCGGGCACCACCTGGAAGATGATCCGGTCCACCTTGGGGCGGCCGCCCCAGTACTCGGGGTTGGCGTCCACGGTGACGTGGTCGGCGCGGACCGCTTCGACGAACTTGAACGGCCCGGTCCCCACCGGGTGCTGGCCCGCGTCGCAGTTGTACTGCTTGGTGGCGGCCGGGCTCACGATCCCCTGCCAGATCATCGCCACGCTGCTGAGGAACGGCGCGTTCGGCGTCGGGAGCGTGAACCGGAGCGTGTCGTCGCTCAGCACGTCCATCTTCACGACGCTCCCGTCCTTGACCGAGCCGTACGTGAAATCGTCGTAGGTGTCGACGCCCTTGCGCGCCAGCACGTAGCAGGGATTCTGGGGGTTGATCGCCCGGTCGACATCCTGCGCGACCGTCCGGGCGTTCATCGGCGTGCCGTCGTGGAACCGGACCCCGTGGCGGAAGTGAAACGTGTACACCAGGCCGTCCGGGGAGACCTCCCACTTCTCCGCGAGCCCCGGGCCGACCAGGCTCGAGCCGGGCTTATAGTTGACGATCGAATCGTAGATCGTCGACATGATGAATCCGGACTCGTTGTTTTCCACGGTCTGGGGATCCAGCCCGGTCTGATCGGCGCCGATGGCGATCACCAGCGTCTTCGGGGCCTGCGCCTGGGCCACACCCCACAGCCCGACCGGCACCATCACGACCACCAGCAGCAGCGGCACGAGCCGCCCCACAGCGCGCCTCATCCTCTTCCTCCTCTCGCGAAGCCCGCGGACGATCACATGCGAGGGCCGCTGGTAAGATACGCTCCCGGCGCGCGCCGGCCCTCCCCCCGCCTCACCCCCGCCGTCGGGCGGGCGCGTCGCGGAGTTCGCGGGCGCGGTGCGTGGCCGCCGTCACCGCGGCCTGGACGGTCGCCCGCAGCCCGCCCTCCTCGAGCGCCTCGAGCCCGGCCATCGTCGTCCCGCCGGGGGAGGTCACCCGGGCCCGGAGCACCGTGGGCGCCTCGCCGGCCTCGGTGAGCATCTTCCCCGCCCCCAGCACGGTCTGAGCGACGAGGGCCAGCGCGACGTCCCGCGGCAGGCCGGCCCGCTCCCCGCTGTCCACGAGCGCCTCGGCCAGGACGTACACGTACGCGGGCCCGCTGCCCGACACCGCCGTCACGACGTCGAAGAGCGGCTCGGGGACGGCCCCCACCCACCCGACGGCTTCGAAGAGTTGCCGGACCACCGCGAGATGATGGGGGCCGGCGTGCCTCCCCGCGGCGATCGCCGTCGCCGACGCCCGCACGGCCGTGGAGGTGTTCGGCATCGCCCGGACGACCGGGACCGCTCCCAGCCGGCGCTCGATCATCTCGGTGGAGACGCCGGCCGCCACCGAGATGATGAGATGATGGGGCGTGACGGACGAGGCGATCTCGTCGAGCACCGCCGGCATGTCGTGGGGCTTGACCGCCAGGAGGACGGCATCGCTCTCGGCCAGGAGGAACGCCTTGTCGCGGGTCGTGCGGACGTCCCACGTCCGGGACAGCCGGGCCAAGCGCTCGTCGTTGCTCTTGTTGGTCACGATGCA
>VBAO01000335.1 GCA_005883865.1 Candidatus Segetimicrobium genomatis | reverse complement strand
CATCTTCGGCCCCTCGGGCGGCGGCTGGCACGGCGAGGAGGAGTACGTCGACCTGCCGTCGCTGGCGGCGTGCGCCGGGATCCTGGCCCAAACGATCGTGGATTTCTGCGGCGCCCCCGCGGTGTAGCGTGCGTGTGCTCACGTTTCTGTCGGACTTCGGCAGCGCGTCTCCCTATCCCGCCGCCATGAAGGGGGCGGCCGCCGGCATCTGCGACGCGGCCCTGATCGACATCTCGCACGACGTCACCCCGGGCTCGATCCGCGAGGGCGCGTACCTGCTCTGGTCCGCTGCCCCGATCTACCCGCCTGGCACCGTCCACTGCGCGGTCATCGACCCCGGCGTGGGAACCGAGCGCGCGGCGCTCGCGGTTGCCTCGGGCGGGCAGGTCCTCGTGGGTCCCGACAACGGCGTGCTGCTTCCCGCCGCCCGGCGTCTCGGCCTCCCCGATGTCTACCGCCTCAGCGAGCCCTCGTTCTGGCGTCACCCGGTGTCGGCGACGTTCCACGGGCGGGATGTGTTCGCGCCGACGGCCGCCCACCTCGCCTCGGGGACGCCGGTGTCGACCGTCGGCGTGCCGACGAACACTTACGTCGACCTGGCGCTGCCCACCGGACGGGGGGACGGGCGCGCGCTCGTGGGCGAAGTGCTGTGGGTCGACCGCTTTGGGAACCTCGTCACCAGCATCCCCGGCACCCTGCTCTCGGAGCTTCCTCCTCGGGCCGGCCTCGTTGTCGAGGCCGCCTCGGCCGCGCTCGCGGCCGTCCCGGCCAGGACGTTTGGGGACGCCGCCTCGGGCCGGGCCGTCGTGTATGTCGGGAGCGACGGGATGCTGGAGGTCGCCGTGAACCGCGGGAGCGCCGCGCATGCGCTGGCCGCCGCTCCTGGCATGGCGCTCCGGATCCGCCCGGCATGAGGCGGGTCCGCCGGCGCCCGGCGCGGATCCCCCGTCCCCGACGGAGGTGCTGCGGCGGCCCGCAACAGGGTAATATAGAATCGACGAGGAGGAGAACGTCGCCCTCTGGAACGGGATACTGCCTAAGGGGAGGAGGGTCGGCGACCTCCCAAGACCGAGGAGGATGACCCCGCATCCATGAAACGGCATCGCTCGGCGATCGTCTCGCTCGCCGTCCTGGTCGTGCTGGCGCTGGCCGCCCCTTCCCTTCCGCGAGCGGAGGCGGCGAACGCCGAGTTCGTCCTCACCACGCTGGAGACGTTGCAGGAGAACTACGTGGACCCGGTCTCGGCGGTGACGATGCTCAACGCGGCGCTGGTGAGCCTCAAGCAGAGGACCGGCGTGGGCCCGTTCGACGGCCCCATCCCCAAGGGGGTGTCTGAGGCCCGCGCGGCCGTCCTGTTCACCCAGCGGTTCGATGAGGTCTTCAGCGTGGTTCGGGCGCGGTACTCCGCGACCGACCTGGCGTACGCCGCAAGCGCGGGAATGCTGGAGAGTCTGCACGACTCGCACACCGGGTTCATCCCCCCTGAGGCGTATCAGGAGGAGAAGCGGAAGGAGAACGGCCAGGCGGCGTTTACGGCGCCTTGGCGGGCCTGCAGCCGTTGGACCGCATCGTGGAGGTCAATGGCCGGTCCACCGCCGGACAGTCGACCGACGAGGTCAGCGGAGCGATCCGGGGTCAGGCGGGAACGACGGTCGTCATCAAGGTGGACCGGGCCAACACGGTGACGACCCTCGAGTTCCCCGTCGTGCGGGGTCCGATCAAGGTCCCAGGCCTCACCAGTCACATGCTCGACGGGGGGATCGGGTATCTCAAGATCTACGAGTTCGTCCCCGGCGTCGGGAGCACGCTTCGCGACGCGATCCTCTCCTTGCGTCGCAACTCGCTGCGCGCGCTCGTCCTGGACCTGCGGGGGAATCCGGGCGGCCTGGTGGAGGAACTCCGCAACATCGCCGCCGCCCTGTTGCCGCAGAACTCTGCCATTCTGCAGATGACGAACCGGAACGGCAAGACCGTGCGGATGGAGACCATGGAGCCGCCGATCCTCCCGGCCTCGATTCCCATCGTTGCGCTCGTCGACGAGGGCAGCGCATCGGCGTCGGAGCTGCTGGCGTCCGCGCTGCAGGAGCAGGGGCGGGCGGTGATCGTCGGCGTCAAGACCGCCGGGGCGGTCGAGATCGGGATTACGGTCGATCTGCCGGAAAGCGCCGGGATGGCGGTGACCGTGGCGCGGCTCCTCAGCGGCAAGGGCGTGCGCTTGGAGGGGCATGGGGTCATCCCGGACGAACCGCAGTCGCTCGAGACCTCCGCGCTCATCCTGGGGCGCGACAGCCAGTTCGATCGCGCGGTCAGCCTGTTGAAGACACAACTGGGTCGCCGGTTCGCCCGGCCCCACCGGCTCGCCGGCGTCGGCCTCTAGGCCGAGCCCACCGCCTGTTCTGGGGGGACGGGTCCAACCGGCTCTCGTCATCGACAGTTTGCCCTGACATTCCGCTGCACTCACTGCCTCCCCCGTCATCGACCCCCGTTCCGCGGGAATCATAACCCCTAGGACATCGTTACTGCGCCGCGGGAGCCAGAGAGGGGGACCTCGACCCATGCGTGGCGCCACGATTGCGGCCGTCATCATCGTCGTAGTGGCCGTGCTGGTCTACGGGACCTTCGCCGGGACGTACAACCGGCTCGTGCAGGCCAACCAGCAGGTGAATGCCGCCCAGGCCGACGTGGAGACTCAGCTCCAGCGGCGGTTTGACCTGATCCCCAACCTGGTGGAATCCACCAAGGCCGTGCTGATCCAGGAGCGCACGGTGTTCGAGGCCCTCGCGACCGCGCGCACCCAGTACGCAGGCACCCGTCCCGGTACCCCGGAGCGGGTGGAGGCGGCGAACCAGTATCAGAGCGCCATCGCGCGCCTCCTCGTCATCGTGGAGAACTACCCGGTGCTCCGGAGCAGCGAGACCGTGCAGAGCCTGATGCGGGAGCTCGCCTCGACGGAAAACCAGGTCGCTTATGCCCGCCGGGGGTACAACGCCGCGGTCCAGGCGTACGATACGATGGTGCAGTCCTTCCCGACGAACCTGCTCGCCTCGAGCTTCGGGTTCCGCCCCCGGCCGTACTTCCAGGCCCAGCCGGGATCCGAGCAGGCGCCGCGCGTCAATCTCTCTGTGCCCGCGAAGCCCTGACGTGCGAGGACGGATCGTCCTCGCAGCCCTGATCGTCGCCGCGTGCGCCTCTGGCGTGGCGGCGCTTGCGGCCGCGCCCGGTTCCCAGACGTTCCCCCGGCCCACCGGCTACGTCAACGATCTGGCGCATCTGCTCGACCCGTCCGCGCGCGCGGCGCTCGAGCAGCGGCTCGCCGACTACGACCGGGCCACCGGGACCCAGATCGCGGTGGCGATCTTCCCCACCCTCGGCGGGATGCCGATCAACGACTTTGCCGCCCGGTTGGAGGAGGCCTGGAAGGTCGGCAGGCGGGGGAAGGACACCGGCATCCTGCTGCTCGTGGGGGTCCGGGAGCGCGAGGTCCGGATCGAGGTGGGCTACGGGCTCGAGGGTCGAGTCACCGACGGCGACGCCGGGACGATTCCGCGCCGGGCGGTACGGGGAGGGCCTCGACGCGGCCGTCGGCGAGCTCATGCGGTTGAGCGGGGGCGGGTCGGCATCCTCCGGGGCCGCTCCGCCTCGGAGGGCCCCCGGCCGCGCCTCCGGGGTGACGGACCTGCTCCCGGTTGTCCTGTTCCTCATTTTTGTCGCATTCTCATCGGGCGTCGCGGCCCGCAGCGCCAGGCCGCGGTGCCCCCGGTGTCGCGCCCGTCTGGTCTCCCAGCCCGGAGCCGGCTTCGTGAACTCCCATCGCGTCGATGTCTGGGTGTGTCCCCAGTGCGGGTACCGCGAGAAAGCCCTCCGCGAGCGCAGCGCGGCGTGGGTGCCGGCCCCGATGTGGCTTGGCGGCGGCGGGGGATGGGGGACCGGGGGGTTCTCGGGCGGCGGGTTCGGCGGGTTTGGCGGCGGCTCCTCCGGGGGCGGCGGCGCATCGGGCGGATGGTAGGGCCGGAGGGCAACCATGGCGACGAAGGTCCATAAGCTCCTCAGCCACGGTGAAAAGGTCCGGCTTCGCCGTCTGGTCGAGGACGTCGAACGTGAAACCGGGGCGGAGGTCGCGACTCTCCTCGTCCCGCACGTCGACGATGTCGAGGCGTTTGCGACCGCGTACTTCAACCACCTCGGGATCGGAAAGCGGGAGCGCCACAGCGGGGTCCTGATTCTCGTTGTCGTCGACCGCCGCCGGGTCCGGATCGAGGTGGGGCGCGGGCTCGAGCCGGTGGTGACGCAGGAAGCGGCCCAGCGGATCATCCACGAGGTCATGGCGCCGGCGTTCCGGAGCGGCCGCTACGGCGAGGGGGTGATCCGGGGCGTCGAAGCCGTGGGAGCGCTCATCCGGGCGGCGGAAGCCCGCGCGGGCAGGGCGTGAGGCGGCTCCGCGTCCTTGCCCTTGCCGCGGCGGCGGCCGCCGTCGTGCTGGGCTGGTCGGCCGCAACGTACAACCGTCTTGTGCAGGTGCGGCTTGCGGCCGACGCCCAGTGGGCTCAGGTCGAGGCCCAGTATCAGCGGAGGGTCGACCTGATTCCGGAACTCACCGAGGCGGTGAAGGGCATCCTGGTTCAAGAACGCACCCTGCTCGGGGCGCTGGCGCAGGCGCGCGCCGCGTACCTGTCCGCCCCCGCCGGTTCGCCCCGCCGCGTCGAGGCGGCGAACGACCTCGAGCGCTCCCTCGGGCGGCTGCTGGGGGTGGTTGAAGCGTACCCGCAGCTTCGGAGCGCGGACGTCGTCGCCAGGCTCATCGATGAACTGGCGGGGACGGAGAACCGCATCGCCGTGGAGCGGCGCCGGTACAACGAGCGGGTGAGAGTCTACAACACCCTCGTGCAGCAGTTCCCGAGCGCGCTCCTCGCCGGATTCGGGCACTTCGGGCCGCGGGCGTACTTCACCGCCCCGCCCCCCGCGGGCGCCGCGCCGGCCGTCAACCTTCCGCCTCCGTAAGACGCTCCGGCTGCCGCCGGTCCCACGGAGGTCAGCGTGAGAGGGGTCGCACCCTGATCTGCTCCGCCGCCTCCCGGGGGATCGTTCGGTGGCGGTCACCGAGGCGGACGATGATCGGACCACGCGGCGTGGCCGTCGCCTCCACCGAGAGTTCCATCCCGACGTGGAGCCCGGTGGCGAGCGCGGCCTTCAGGAGGTCGGTGCGCTCCTCTGGAAGCGCCGTCACACGGGCGGGGGTTCGGGCAGTCAGCGTGGCGAGGGTCTGGCCGTCCTCGGGGAGAAACGCGCCGTCGGGTCCGGGGATCGGGTGTCCGTGGGGGCAGGTCTCGGGATGCTTCAAGACGTCGTCCAGCCGGGATTCGACTTCGGGGCTGATGACATGTTCCATCTTGCACGCTTCATCGTAGACCCGCTCGAGGTCCATCTTCAGGATATCGGTCAACAGGCGCTCGGCCAGCCTCAGGCGGCGGACGACCTGGGTGGCGATCTGCACCCCCGCGCCTGTCAGTTGGACGCCGTCGGGGCTCGGCTCGACATACCCCAGGTGCTCGAGGCGCTTGAGCATCTCGGAGGCCGAAGGAGCGGAGACCCCCATCGCCTCGGCCACTCGGGAGGTCGTCACCCGATGTCCGCCGAGCGCGATCACGAGCACGCTTTTCAGGTACATCTCCGTGCGTTCGACCTTGGCGATGTCGTGGGTGGTCACGGCGGGCTCCGCGGAGAACTTAACTGGGAAGTGAATGGGTCCCTGCTTTGGCCGGCACGGCGCCCGCTGAAGACGGGAACCAACGACGGCGCGGTACCGCTTGAGAAGGCGGCAAGATCACCGCATCTCGACGCGCATAAGCGCGGCGGCCTGCCCGGGCGTGTTCTTGACAGGTCGCCGGGGTTAGGCTAGCCTAACTTATGAAAGATTCTTGATGCTTTATATTAAGAATGGGTGGGGGGGCTGCAGGGGACAGATGACACTGGCACAGACGGTCGGGCTCGGCGCGCTCGCTGGGTTTACCATCTACCTCGGGCTACCGGTGGCCCGTCTCCGACAAAAAACGACAACATTGCAGAGCCTCTTGACCGCGATTGCGCTCGGCATCCTCATCTTCCTCGTCTGGGACATCCTATCCAAGGCGCTCGACCCGGTTGGGAGTGCGTTGAAGGCAGGGGTGAGCTCCGGCCACCTGGGACCGTTCGTCGTGCTCGCGACGATGCTGGTGCTCGGCCTGGTCGTGGGGCTCGTCGGCCTCGTGGTGTTCGACGTTCGCGCGACGCGCGATCACACGGCCAGCCGGCTGCCCGGACAGATGGCGTTGATGATCGCGGTGGGCCTGGGCCTGCACAACTTCTCAGAAGGGCTCGCGATAGGGCAAGGCGCGGTCCAAGGCGCGGTCGCGTTTACGCTCGTGCTTGGCACCGGGTTCGGTCTGCACAACATCACCGAGGGCTTCGCCGTTGCCGCACCGCTGTCGGGTTCAGGCGAGGGGCCGTCGTGGTCGTTCCTGGGCCTCCTCGGCCTCATCGGCGGAGGCCCGACGTTTCTGGGGACGATCGTCGGGTACCACCTCACGATGCTCCCGGCGTTCGTCCTGTGCCTGGCGCTTGCCACCGGCGCCTTGATCTACGTCATCGGCGAGATGTTCGCCGCCTGCCGGCGGCTGCGGGCGCCGCTGTGGTCGGCCTCCGGGATTGCCCTGGGGTTTCTGGTCGCATACGGGACGGATCTCATCCTCTCCATCACCGGAGTGTAGCGAGAGCGAGCCTGCCACCCAAGCGCTGACACCGGCGGGGTGAATGGCGGCCGAGGCGGCGATGGCGCGAGCGGCATGGCTTGTCGAGTGCGGCCGGATGCGCTACGCGGATGCGTCGGTGTTCCAGCGCGCCCTCGTCGCCGCGCGGCAGGCGGGTCGGATCGAGGACGTCGTCCTGCTGGTCGAGCATCCCCCCGTCATCACCATCGGACGCGGCGGCCGGGCGGCGAACATCCTCGGGCGGCGAACATCCT
>VBAO01000334.1 GCA_005883865.1 Candidatus Segetimicrobium genomatis | reverse complement strand
GTGGGCAGGCCTTCGGTCTTCGCGTAATAGATCGAGATGTCGGGGTGGGCGTTGTTGACGATGTCGACGGCGGTCTGGTCCGCCCACAGGTGCTCCTGGCCGAGGCTGGCGAACGCCCCGGTCAGCGGGATCACGATTCCCACCGGGACGTCCTTGCCCGCCCCGGCACCGACCGCGGCCGGCATGGGCGCCTGGGCCGAGAGGGCCGGCGCGAGCGCGGTGAGGAGCAGGGCCACCCGGACGCCTGGATTCCCCCACCGCATGGACGCGACACCTCCTCGTGGTGCTCCGGGCCGGACCGGGAAGGAGTTTGGCGGCGTCGGAGGATCTCCTGCCGCGCCGTCGTCAGATGCCGAGGTAGGACTTCCGGATGAGATCGGTGGCGAGCAACTGCGCGCTCGCGCCCTGCGCGACCACCCGCCCGGTTTGGAGTACATAGCCGCGTCCGCAGGTCTCGAGGGCCGCGTGGACGTTTTGCTCGACCAGCACGATGGTCAGGCCCTGCTCGCGGTGGAGCCGCTGCAGCACCTCCATGATCTGGTCGACCATCGAGGGCATCAGTCCCAAGGACGGCTCATCGAGCATGAGCACCTTGGGGTCCGCCATCAGCGCCCGCGCCATCGCCAGCATCTGCTGCTCACCGCCGCTCAGGGTGCCGGCCCGCTGCTCCGCGCGTTCCCGAAGGATCGGAAAGAGCGAGTAGACGAACCCGAGCCTCCCGGCGCGGTGCGCGGGATCCTTGTTCGTGTACGTGCCCAGGGTGAGGTTGTCGCGCACCCGGAGCCGGCCGAAGAGCCGCCGCCCCTCGGGGACCAGCGCGATGCCCAACCCGACCCGCTCGTCGGCAGGAAGGCGCGTGATCGTGCGCCCGCGGAACGTGATGCCGCCGTCGGCGACCTCGACCAGGCCGGCGAGGGCCTTGAGGAGGGTCGTCTTCCCGGCCCCGTTCGCCCCGACGAGCGCCACCGCCTCACCCTCCCCGACGGTCAGCGAAACGCCGTGGAGCGCCGGGACCTCGCCCGCGTACGAGACCCTGAGGTCAGCGACGTCGAGCACTGTACTTCTGGCCCAGGTAGGCGTTGATGACGTGTTCGTCCCGGGAGACCGCCTCGGGCTCGCCGTCGGCGATCAGCCTGCCGTAGTTGAGCACGATGACCCGGTGGGAGAGAGGCATGACCACCTCCATCACATGCTCCACCACGCAGATCGCCATCGGGCCGGACGCCCCGGCGAATTCCCGCTGAAAATCCCGATGCACGAGGCGCACCAGATCGACGGCCGCACCGGTCTCGGCCGGCGTGAGGCCGGACATGGCCTCGTCGAGCAGCAGCACGCGCGGCAGGGTGGCCAGCGCGCGCGTGATCTCGAGCCGCTTCTTGTCGGCCAGGGTCAGGGTCCCGGCGATCACCTCCTCCTTTCCCCCGAGACCCGCGAACGCGACGAGGCGCAGCGCCAGCTTCCTGGCGGCGCCGGTGGCGTTCAGGCGGTTGAACGCGCCGCAGATCACGTTGTCCAGCACGCTCATCCGGCGGAAGATCCGCACGAGCTGCCACGTGCGCGACACCCCGAGCTTGCAGATCTGGTCCGGACGGCGGTGGGTCACCTCCCGCCCGAACACGTGGATCTGCCCCTGTTCGGGGTGCAGGTAGCCGGCGATGCAGTTGAAGAGCGTCGTCTTCCCGGCCCCGTTCGGGCCGATCAGCCCGACGATCTCGCCCTCCCCGACCTGGAAGGTGACGCCGTCGTTGGCCGCGAGGCCGCCGAACCGTTTGGTGAGGCGGTCGACCTGGAGCGCGATCATGGGGGCTCGGCCGGGGAGGCGGCGCGCGCGGTCGGGTCGCCGCCGAGCCAGCGCCGCCACGGCAGCGAGAGCAGGCCCTGCGGCCGCGCCGCCGCGACGATCATGATCAGCAGGCCGTACACCACGAGGTCGATGCCGCGGCCGGCCAGCGGTCCGGTGCCGAGGTAGGTGCTGATCAACTGCGAGAGCGGCACCAGGATCAGACAGCCGACGACCGGGCCCCACAGCCGCCCGATCCCTCCCAGGACCACCGCGATGGTCGGCACGATGCCCCAGTTGATGTCGAAGACCTGGTCGGGAAAGACGGAGAGCGCCCACATCCCGAAGATGGCGCCGCCCACCGCGTAGATGCCGGCGGTGAAACACCGGGCGATCACCTTGTAGACGCGGGTGTGGATCCCGAGCGACTGGGCCCCTTCCTCGTCGTCCCGAATCGCCTTGAAGCAGTACCCGAGCTTGGTGTGTTCGAGCCGGCCGGCGATCAGGAGCACGAGCGCGAAGTACGCCAGGACCCTCGCCAGCTGGGCGAGGAGGCCTTCGGGCCGGCCGAGCGGGATGAACAGGCCCTGGCTGCCCCCGATGAGATCCCAGTTCGTCGCGATGGGGAGCGCGATCAGCCAGATCGCGTTGGTCGCGATCGCGAAGTAGTGGTCGCGGAGCCGGGTGATGGGAAAGGTCACGAGCGCGCTGAACGCGACCGTGAAGAGCATCGCCGCCGCGAACCCGGCCCACGGGTTGAATCCCAGGAACTTCACGGCGGCCCCCATCGCGTACGCGCCGGCCCCGAAGAAGACCATCGGGCCGAAATCGAACTGGCCGCACCATCCCCCGATGATGTTCCATGCGATTCCGAGGGCGGAATAGAGGAGGACCAGAAACCCCACCGTTTGGAAGTAGATGACCCCCGACCACTGGAACGGGAGGGGATACCCCACCGCGATGATCACCCCTGCGAGGCCGAGGAGTCCCCCCCACCGCCGGCCGCGAGGCGTCCGTCGTGTGGACACTAGAAGCGCCCGAACAGCCCCTGGGGCCGGAACAGGCCCAGGAAGAGATACGATGCGAAGACGAACGCATCTTTGAAGGCGGGGGGAAGGAACAGGGCGGTGACCGAACCCGCCGAGCGCCACGGTCGCGTAGGCGAGCAGGGTGAACGGCAGCCCGACCTGGGGGAAGATCGCGAAGAAATTCGCCACGATGACCCCGGAGACCGCGGCCAGGGCGGCGCCGATCCCCCACGCCAGCGTGTACATCCGGGTGGCGTTGATGCCCATGAGCGCCGCCGCCTCCGGATCCTCGGACGTCGCCCGCAGGGCCAGGCCGATCTCGGTGCGTTCGATCAGCAGGTACAGGAGGAGGAAGCAGATCAAGGCGATGACGCCGCCGGCGAGCTGGGGGGCGCCAAAGACCATCGGGCCCACCCGCAGCCGTCCGCCGAACAGGGTGGCCAGGAAGGTGTTGCTCAGGAAGTGATAGTCTGAGGTAAAGGCGGCGTTGGCCAGATTTTGCATGAAGAGCAGGAGGCCGAAGGTTGCGAAGATCTGCGTGAAGATCTCCCCCCGCTGGACGCGGGCCATCAGCAGGCGGTAAATCGCCGCGCCGACGAGGTAGGCCGCGAGGCCGATGGGCACCAGGGTGACGATGGGGTCGAGCTTGAGAAAGTACGCGAGCGACCAGGCGGCGAACATCCCCCACATCATCAACTCGCCGTGCGCGAAGTTGATCATCCCCATCAGCCCCCAGATGATGGTCAGGCCGACGGCGACGAGGGCGTAGATCAGCCCGATCTGGATCCCGCTCAGGACCGCCTGCGCGAGCTGCACGGACCGCCTGGGCTCCCTCGGACGTTGATCGCACACGGCGCTCCGGCGCCGGGGCGCCACTGGGTTCGTTGCGTTCCCGCGGATTTCCCCCGGCCGGTCAGGCGCGCAGCAGGACGACGCCGGCGAGGATCCCCACCGTGAGCAGCACGCGCCGAAGAAGATGGCCGCGGCCGCCCGGCTCGGGCACGAGCCCCGGCCGCAGCCCGTTCAGGAGGCCCGTCATCCCCAGGACGAACAGGGGCGTCGTATACCGGACGGCCGAGACCAGGCCCAGGGGGCCCAGGGCGAAGGCGATCGTGCTCAACAACAGCGGGACGATCGCCAGGAGCTCCAGCGCGGCCATCCCCGGGAGGAGGACCGGGCCCTGCGCCCGGAGCGCGCCGAGGACGAGCCGCCGGTGGTCGCGGTTCAAGAGGAGCAGCCCGGTGATGGGCAGCAGCGCCGCCCGGCTGAGGCCAAAGGTGTTCCAGTAGTCCTGTCCTCCGAGCGTGACCTTGATGAACAGGTCGCCCAGGCTGCGCAGCATCGTGGAGGCGAGCGTCATGAGGAGCACCGGGTTCAACGCGCGCCGGCGGGCATGGGGCGCCTGTTCCATGCTGAGCAGCGCGCTGCAGCACACGCTGAGCACGATGCCGAGATAACTCAGGGGGCGGAAGAGCTCGCCGAAGACCAGCCAGCCCCAGACGACGGCGAAGAGCGGCGCGGTCTGGGTGATCGCCGCGACGGTGGCCGCATCGGTCAAGACCAGTGTCCTCGTGTAGAGGACCGAGGAGACGTAATGGAGCACGCCGGGGAGCAGGGCCACCGCGAGCACCGGCGCCGGGGGGATCCGGAACCACCCGAGCGCGCCCCGCACCGCGAGGAGCCCCACCCCGTACACGCCGAGGAACGCGGCCATGAAGAAGGGGAAGCTCCACCGGTCCCGCAGGTAGCGCTCGACGACGATCTTGTCGATGACGTTCACCACCGAATTCGAGAACGCGCTCGAGAGCGCGAGGGAGAACCACGACATCCCGGGTGTCCTCTAGTGTCCGCCGATGAGTTGCCGGAGCGTGAGGATCGCCAGCGCCCCCGTCACGAGCACCGTTCCCCCGCCCACCAGGTTCGAGGCCAACCCATTGGTGTGAGCCCGGAGGATGCGGGGATCGTTGCACAATAGGAGGAGGACCACGAAGAGCGGCGGGAGCAGGAAGCCGTTGATGACCTGCGACCAGAAGAGCAGGTCGACCGGTGAGATGTGGAGGAGCGCGATCGCGGCGCCGACCCCGAGCGCGCCGGTGAGGAGGAGGTAAAAGCCCCGGGCCTGCCAGACCTTCTTGTCCAGGCCCCCCACCCATCCGAACAGCTCGGCCAGCCCGTACGCGGAGCACGCCGCCATGACCGGAATGGACAGGATGCCGCTGGCGAGGATCCCCAGCGCGAAGAGCAGTCCCGCGTTGGGGCCCGCCAGGGGCCGGAGCGAGGCCGCCGCGTCCGCCACCGTCTCGATGCGGACGCCTTTGCCGTAAAAGACGACGCCCGCGACCAGGATGATGAAGTAGAACACCAGGTTTGCGTACAGCATCCCGACCGCAACGTCGAGGTTCTGATGAGGCAGGTCCTCGACTTTGTGGTGGGCTTCGATCTCCTCGGTCGTCTGCCAGAAGAACATGTAGGGGGTGAGGGTGGCGCCGAGCAGGCCGAGCGCGGCGGTGAGGAAGGTCGGAGTGAAGGCCATCGACGGGATGAACGTGGCCCGGAGGACGGCGTTCCACTGGGGATGGACGATGAACCCGGTGATGATATACAGGACGAACAGGGGGGTCAGCAGCAGGAGAAACCGGCTGATCGTCCGGTAANCGCGATCCCGGTGAGCAGCTGCAGGGCGGCGCTGGCGCCCGAGAGGTCCGCGCCGGTCGTGATGACGTTCGCGAGGACCACCGGGACGATGAGGGCCGCCGCGGCCCCGTGGCTGTAATGGGTTCGGAGGTTGCGGCAGATCCCGCGCTTGGTGACGATACCCAGCCGGGTCGACATCTCCTCCAGGTAGTAGAGCATTGGGGTCGACAGGAGCATCAGCCACAGGAGTCCCGTCCCGGTTGTGGCGCCCACCTGGACGTAGGTGACCACCCCCGCGGGATCGTTGTCCGCGGCCCCGGAGACGATGCCGGGGCCCATGACCTGGAAGAACTGCCGCCACGTACGCCGGTGGTGCCTGTCATCGTGCTGGGTGGGGTGCGCATGGTGGGGCATTGTATTTTCCGGGCTCGGTTACCCGGCGGCGCTGAACAGCGGCCGGCCGAGGGCGCCTACGTCCACCTCGATGCCGAGCCCGGGGGCGTCGGAGGTGAACCCGACCCCGCCCTGCGACCGCGGTTGATGCCCGGCGACATGCTCACGGACCCAGTCGTTCATGAACGACACCGTGAAGAGCATCTCGGGTCGGGTGCTGCCGGCGAGGTGGCTGATCGCCGCCGTGACGATGTCGCCTCCCCACATGTCCTCGATCGTGAGCCGGACGCCGGCCGCTTCGGCCACATCCCGGATCAGCCGCGCCTGGGAGAGGCCCCCGACTTTCCCGATCTTGAGGTTGATCGCCTCCATGCCGCCCGCGTTGACCGCCCGGAGGAGCGACTGGACGTCGGTGATGACCTCGTCGAGGATCATGGGCAGCGTCGTGTGCCGCCGGACGTGGAGACACTCCTCCAGCGTGGAGCAGGGCTGCTCGAGGAACACGCGCGCCACCCGCCGTTCGCGTCGGCGATCACGATGTCTCCGTCCCCGGTCGCCTCGAGCACTCGCTCCACCCGATCCCGATCGGCGTACGGATCGCCGCCGATCTTCAGCTGGAAGCGGTGGATCCCTTCGGCCCGGCGGGCGCGGACGTACGCGGCCATGTCCTCGGGCGATCGGAGAGGAACCGCGATGTACAGCGGATAGCTGGCCTGCCGGCGGCCGCCGAGGAGCGTGGCGACAGAGCACCCCGCCATCTTGCCGAGCAGGTCCCAGCACGCCATGTCGATCGGGCTTTTCGCATAGCCCTGGCCCCGCAGCGCGGCATCCAACCGGGCGTGGATGAGCCCCAGGTTCCGGGGATCCAGACCCAGCAACCCCGGCGCCAGCACGCGCAGCGCCGCCCTGGCCCCTTCGGCAAACGCCGGCAGGTAGGCCGGCCCGAGCGGGCACACCTCCCCCCAACCGGTCCGGCCGTCGTCGGTGGTGAGGCGGACCACCGTGCTGGGCAGCGCGGTCACCACCCGATCCCCGGACATGACATAGCTGCCGTGGACGTAGTGCAGGTCGTAGCCGAAGACGTCGATCCGGGTGATCTTCACGTCGCGGGGTCCCCCGAGGCGGCCGGCCGGATCGCGATCACTCGGGGGCCAGCCGCTCCGCGAGATACTTCAGGCCGATGGGATAGCGGTACTCGATGTTGCTGTGGGTGGCATCGAAGAGCTCGAAGAAGACGTCGGTCACCCCGACCCCCGCGAGCGCCCGCCGGAATGCTTCCGCGCCGAGATCCAGGAAAAACTGGTCGCGCTTCCCCGCATCGATGTAGATGGCCTTCATGGAGCTGAGCGCCGCGACGTGCTTCTTGACCATCCGCACCGGATCCCACGCGAGCCACCGCTCCCACACGCCCGGGATGAGGACGCCGGTGGCGGGGTCGTAGGGAAGCCGGACCGTGCCGTCCGGGTCGGTCGAATAGCACGCGGCCATGCACCAGTCGTTGAGCAGATGATCGTCGGACTCCTTCGAGAAGGCGGGGCGGGTGCGAAAGTCCTTCCAGAACTTCTCGAACGAGCCGCCGTACTGGTCGCGCAGCGCCCGGACCGACGCCCGGAACTCGGGGAGGTAGCACATCTCGAACAGCGCA
>VBAO01000333.1 GCA_005883865.1 Candidatus Segetimicrobium genomatis | reverse complement strand
TGATGTTGGCGCGCATCAATGGAGGGGGCGAGGGGAACATCGAACCTGGGTTCCAGGCATATAAGACGCTCATGTCCAGCGTGTCGGCCGTCGCCCCGCGTCCTGGCGCGCTGGCCGCCCTCTTTGAGCGCGATGAGGTGGCGATCGCCCCCCTGTGGAACAACACAATCCTCGCGCTCCGCGGGAAGGGGCTGCCGGTGGACTGGGTCGTGCCCAAGGAAGGTGCCGTGGTCGTGATGTCGGTCATGAACATGGTGGCGAATACAAAACAGCCCGATCTCGCCGCGCGGTTCATCAACGAGGCGATCAGCGGCGAGTATCAGCTCAAGGCGGCGGTGACACCATATTTCTTTGGCCCGACGAACAGCCGGGTGAATCTGCCCGCAGCCATGCGGCAGTACCTGCCGACTCGGCCCGAAGAGGTCGCCCAACTCGTCAGCCTGGATTGGATCACGGTCAATCGCAACCGGCAAGCCTGGACCGACCGGTTTAATCGAGAGCTAGGGCGTTAAGATGCTGGGGAGATCCCCGGCGCTGGCCGTCCCGGCGCTGGCCTTCCTCACCGTGTTCTTTGTGGCGCCACTCGCCTTGTTGACGGTCATCGGGATCTTCCCCATGCGCGGATCTACGATTCTGTTCGAGCGGCCCGACCTTGGGCCGTACTTGCGATATCTGACCGATCCCTTTTACCTGTGGGTGACGGTTCGCACTCTCGAGATGGCTGCGGCGGTCACGTTGGCGTGCCTTCTCTCGGGGTTCCCTTTTGCATACGTGTTCACGCGGGTCGGCCGGCTCTGGCAGTTCGTGCTGCTGGTCCTGGTAGTGTCGCCCATTCTCACCGGGACAGTCGTTCGGTCCTATGGGTGGCTGGTCATTTTGGGCAGAAGGGGGCTGCTGAACGACCTCCTTCTGCGATCGGGGGTCATTCACGCTCCTCTCCACCTGCTGTTTACGATGCAGGGGGTGATCATTGCGCTGGGACAAGTCATGCTGCCGTTCATGATCTTGCCGATCGTGAGCGTCCTGGGGCGGCAAAGCCCATCCTTGCAGGATGCCGCATTCGGCCTCGGAGCGTCGCGGGCCCAGGTGGTTCGCCATATCGTCCTCCCCCTCAGCCTGCCGGGGGTCCTGGCCGGGTCTGCCCTGGTGTTCGTCCTGTCATTTGCCTCGTTCACGACCCCGGCACTGGTGGGGGGAGGGAACTTCATCATCCTCCCTACCCTCGTCTATCAGCAGACCCAGCAATCCCTCGATTGGGGGATCCTCTCGGCGATCTCGGTGGTGCTGCTCGGCACGTCTCTCCTCGTTGTGTGGGCGTATGCTGTGCTCACGCGCGTTCTGGGACTCCCCTGGGCTGACCGATGATTCCAGACCGCCTGCGCAGTGCCAGTGATAGCCTAACCAACGGGGTCCTCTTGGCCATGAGCTGTGCGACCGCCGTGCTGCTCCTCCTGCCTACGCTAGTTGTGGTCCTAGCCTCGTTTACGAGCACAGCGTACCTGAGCTTTCCTCCCGAGAGGATCTCCTTGCGGTGGTATGCGCGATTGCTCTCGAGTCCTGAGATCCTGCGTGCCGGACGGGTGAGCGTCAGTGTCGCCTGCCTTGCGACGATGGGATCCCTGGTGATGGGGCTGATGACGGCCTTTCCTCTTGCCCGCGGGAGGTTCAAGGGCCGCGATGCTGTACTGGCCTTCACCCTTGCGCCCCTGATGCTCCCCTCCGTTGTCCTGGGGATTGCCCTGCTCTTCTTTTTTGGATTTTTGGGTGTCCGTCTAACGCTCGTGACTTTGGTGGCGAGCCATATCCTGATCACGTTTCCATACGTCACTCGGACCTGCACGGCAGCCTTGTTTCACGCCGATCCCGTGCTCGAAGAAGCGGGTTTCAGTCTCGGGGCGACCCGCTGGCAGACCCTGTGGCACGTGACCCTGCCGCTGCTCCTGCCTGGTGTCGCCGTTGGCTCCGGCTTTGCGTTCATCGAATCCTTTGACAACTTGGCGCTCTCCATTTTCGTGGCAGGACAGCGTCAGGAGACACTACCGATGCGGCTCTTCCAGTTGTTGATCACTGATATCGATCCGGTGGTGGCCGCTGTTTCGACGATCCTCATCGCCGCGTCGTTTCTACTCCTTTTCGTCTTGACTCGCCTCGCAGGATTTCGCCAGCTCGTCGGAGTGGTGGGCGGCGGGTCGCAACCAAGCGTGGGATGACCCGCTTGCTATTTCCTGTATCCGGTGACCGACGGCGCCCTGCTGATACCCAGGCCCAGCATAGCAAGATGGCTAGTACCGGTAGACGAGTAATACTTGTGGCACATCGCTTAGGAAAAGGCGGTCTGTGGGCAGCGGCCGGCGGATTGCCGCGACATTGAATCGGGTGGGATATCTCCACCTGCCCGGCGGGGGGCAGATCGTCGTCGACGGGCGGTACGGCTACGTCGGCCACATGGCCCCGCCGCACGGGACCACGATACTCGACCTCGCGGAGCCGGCGCATCCGCGTGTGATTGCCCAGGTGAGCGTTCCCGGCGACATTCACTCGCACA
>VBAO01000332.1 GCA_005883865.1 Candidatus Segetimicrobium genomatis | reverse complement strand
TGTCTGGGACCACTGGGTGCCGCAGGGCAACGACGTGATGAGGAAGCAAATCCAGGCGTGGGCCGACCAGAACAAGGTCGAGCTTCAGGCCGACTTCATCACGTCGAACGGGAACAAGCTCCAACTGACCAAGGCGGCTGAGGCGCAGGCCGGGGCCGGGCACGATTTCATCGCGTTCTCGACCTGGGAAGTTCACCAGTACGCGGAACGGCTCGAACCGGTCGACGATGTGATGCGGCGCCTGACCACCAAGTACGGGCGGGCGAACGAGGTCTGCGAATACCTCGGGAAGATCCGGGGCCATTGGATGGCGGTGCCGACCAGCAGCGGCACGCAGAACAAAGGGCCCTGCGGCCGGATCAGCGTGCTCAGGGAGAAGGCCGGCCTCGACGTGGTCAAGATGTATCCGGCCACGGAGAGTACCGCCCCCCAGGGCCAGGACTGGACCTGGGATGCTCACCTCCGGGCGGCCACGGCATGCCACAAGGCGGCCATGCCGTTCGGGATCGGGCTCGGCACGACCACGGACTCGGTTGACACTGCGGGCGCCCTCTTTGCGGCCTACGGGGCTGAACTGGTCGACGCCAACGGCGACATCAAGGTCAAGTCCGAAGAGGTCCACCGGGTGCTCGAGTTCGGCCAGAAGCTCGTCAAAGTTCTTCCGCCCGACGCCCCGGCCTACGATGACGCGAGCAACAACCGGGCGTTGATCTCGGGAAAGAGCGCGCTCATCTGGAACCCGCCGTCCGCGTGGGCGGTGGCCAAGCGCGACGCGCCGGAGGTGGCCGCCGACTGCTGGACCTTCTCACCCCCCGCCGGCCCGAAGGGACGGTTCACGCCCTACCTGCCCTACTTCTGGGGCATCTGGTCGTTCAGCAAGAACAAAGCGGCGGCGAAGGACCTGATCGAGTACCTGCTCCAGAGGCCGCTGGTGGAAGCCCGCTGCTCTGTGGTCGAGGGCTACGACATCCCGCCGTTCATCAGCATGCTGGACTTCAAGGTCTGGGCCCAGGCGGGGCCGCCCCCGGGTACCCTGTACAACTACCCCATCCGTCTGTCCCATCACGCGAGGCCGCACATCACCGCCTCCGAGTCGCCACCGGAGATGGCGGTGCAGATCTACAGCCGCGGCACCCATCCGACGATGCTGGCCAAGCTGATGAGCGGGCAGACGATCGAGCAAGTGATCGCGTGGGCTCAAACTGAACTCGAAGGCTTTAGGCGCTAGCGCGGGGTGGGCGGGCGGGGACGCCCGCCCCCTCCTGGGGGGACGCAGGATGGCGCACCAGAGGAGCGTTTCCGCTCCGCTGAGCATCCAAGGGCGATCCCTGGCGCATCGGGTGGCCGGCGTCCGTAAGTTTGCGCAGCGCCGCTCCACGGTCGCCTTTCTCATGTCCCTGCCGCTGATCACGCTAATCGGCGGCCTGATGGTCTACCCGGCGTTTTACGCGATCTACCTCAGCATGCTGAACCGGCGGATGACGGCGTTCGTCGGCCTCGACAATTTCTATTTCCTGCTGCGCCGGCCCACGTTCCAGATGGTGATCTTCCAGAGCTGCCTGTTTGCGGTCACCGCCGTGGTCAGCAAGGCCGTCCTCGGCTTCACCATCGCCCACCTCATGCACGGCATTGGAGGCAGGCATCAGCGCATCCTGCGCGGGTTGCTGCTCGTGCCCTGGGTGGTGCCGCTCGCGCTCTCCACCCTGACGTGGTGGTGGTTGTTCGAGCCGTCGTACTCGGCGTTCAACTGGGTGCTCACCCAGGTCGGCCTCAGATCGGTGCCGTGGCTTGGCGAAGGCTGGATCGCGCGGTTCTGCACGATCGCGGTGAACGTCTGGTACGGGACGCCGTTCTTCATGGTCATGTATCTGGCGGCGCTCAAGTCGGTGCCGGAGCAACTCTATGAGGCGGCCTCAGTCGACGGCGCGGGCGGGGGGCAGAAGCTGCTGTACGTGACGCTGCCGATGCTTCGCAATATCATCGCCATCACCATGCTGTTCAGCCTGATCGTCACGTTCGCCGATTTCGACATCGTGCGCATCCTGACGTCCGGCGGGCCGCAGGACATGACCCACGTCTTCGCCACCTACGCCTTCCAGGTCGGCATCCAGTCGGGCGACGTTCCGCTCGGCGCCGGCGTGAGCCTGTTCATGCTGCCGATCCTGGCGGTGGCCGCGTTCGTGATCCTCCGCGGCGTCAGCCGGCGGACCCGGGAGATCGCGGCGTGAGCGGGGCGACGACGGCCGCCGCGGCGTTGCCCGGCCGCCTCCGGCGCCCGCCCCGGAGCCTTGGCG
>VBAO01000342.1 GCA_005883865.1 Candidatus Segetimicrobium genomatis | reverse complement strand
GCGCCGGTTGGGCTCGAAGGCCGCGCCCGGCGGGCGGTAGCGCTCCATCGCCTCCCAGGCACGAAACGTCAGCGGATCGATGGACACGAACCGCAATGCGATATCCACCAGCAACACCGCGACCAGCAGGGCGGGGATCACGCGCCCCAGCTGCCAGGCCGAATAGCCCGTCCTCATTCGCCTCATCGCCCGCTCTAGAATTGGAAGTAGATGTACGGCGCCGGCCGGAACCCGTAGAGCACGACCAGGACGAGCCCGAAGAGCACCGCGAACGCCCCCACCCATGCCGGCGACCACCGGTGGCTCAGCTCAAAGCTGTTTGGTCCCCAGTGCGTGAGGACGGCCGCCAGCACGAGCATGACGAGCAGCACGCTTTCGCCGACGATGTCTGCTCCCGCGTGCCACACGAACATCTTGCCCAAGAGCGCGCGGGTCATCTCGAACCCCGTCGCCCGAAAGATCGTCAGCCCGACGACCCACAACCCAAACGTTCCGGTCCGGCGGGCCCACAGCGGGAGACGATCCCATGTCCCCCTGATCATCTGGTGCAGCACGAGCAGCGCTCCCTGATAGGCGCCAAACACAACGTAGGTCCAGGCCGCGCCGTGCCACAACCCGCACAGCAACATCGTGATCATCAGGTTCCGAGACGTGACGAGCCTCGAGAACCGACTCCCGCCCAGGGGGATGTACACGTAGTCGCGAAAGAACGATGAGAGCGAGATGTGCCAGCGCCTCCACAAATCGGCCATGTCCGTCGCCTTGTAGGGTGAGTTGAAGTTCTGAGGGATGCGAAACCCGAACAGGTAGCCCAGGCCGATGGCCATGTCGCTGTATCCCGCGAAATCGAAGTACACTTGATAGGCGAACCCGACCGCACACAACCACGCGCTGGCCGTGGACAGCTCCGCGTACCTCGCCAATGCCGGATCGATGATCGCGGCGATCGTGTCGGCGATGAGAACTTTTTCCACCATGCCGATCACAAAAAACGACCAGCCGGTGTCTGCGTCCGCGGTGTGGCCGGCACGGTCGATATTCTCGAAATCCTGCTCGATCTGGCGGAATCGCACGATGGGGCCCGCCACCAACTGCGGAAACAGCGACACGTACGCCGCGAATTTGATGAAGTTTCGCGTGGGGGTAATCACGCGCCGGTACGAGTCGATGATGTACGTGATCGTATGAAACGTGTAAAACGAAATGCCGACCGGAAGCACGATGTGGAGAATGGGGAGCATCGCCCGGCCGCCGAGCCACGATGCGATCCCGTTGATGTTCGCCGCCGCGAAGTTGCCGTATTTGAAGAATCCCAGCAGCGCCAGATCCGTGACGACCGGAAGCACCACACACAGCCGCCGGCGCGCAGGATCCTGCCACCGGAGCAACCCGAGCCCGGCCAGGTAGCTGACCCCCGTCGAAAAGAGCATCAGCGCGCAAAACTTGTAGTTCCAGAACGCGTAGAAGACGTACCCGCTGATCGCCAGGCTTGCGTACCTCGGGAGCTTTCCCGTGAGTCGCCAAAACACCAGGTAGGTGATCGGCAGGAAGACGAAGAGAAACCCCAGACTGTTGAACAGCATTACTTCGCCGCCATCACTGAACGGAGGCCAGCCACTCGCTCAGGGCGGCCTTCTGATTCTCTCGCTCGGCCAGATCCATCATGGCGTCGTCACGCCGCAGGAGCCGCCACGCCGAGCGGCCGTGGTGCCGCAGAAGATCCCTCCACCGGACCGGATAGTAGAGATAGATCCGCTTCGAGCCTGGGGACGTCCGATACATTTCCGCCATGTCTTTCGGTGAAGGGAACGCGTCCGCGCAGCTGCGCAAGGGTCGAGGGCAGGGATCGGATCGGACGCTCGTCGGCGAAGACTTGCGCCCTGGCCCAGTCGATGACCTGGGGGTCGAATCCCTCGGGGTAAAGAGCGTCCAACAGCCCGTTCGGCACGGCGGCGCCCGCCAAGTCCTGGGCCAGACGAAGGGTGAGATAGACGGACTTCCGCACCCCCCACCGGCAGGTACGATGGCGAACCTGCTCCCAATCGATTCCTTCACCGTAGTGTCTCATGGTCGCCGCGATCTCACAGAACGGTCGCAATCCCAGGCAAAATTGGTGTTGCAGGGAAACGTGGAGGCACAGGTGGAGGAGGAGATCCTCGGGACACAAGCCCAGGGCTTCACCACCGGCCGCCAGCGGGCCGGCACGCCGCCAGAGATCCTCGATCGGGATGCGCACCGAAGCGGGAGGGGGGAGAATGTGATGGTGCACCTCGACCCTGGCCCATCCGTCGGGTCGGACGTACGGGGGGAGATGGTGATGATGATCCCGGTACCATGTGGCTGAATGATGACCTTCGTCGGGCACGTATCCCATTTCACGGAGGAAGCGGTCCGTCGCGTCGAGGTCGCTCCTCCCGACCAGGATGTCCAGGTCTTGCATCGGGCATAGCGCGATGTTTCCATACACCCGCTCCGCAATCGCCGCGCCCTTCAGCACGAGGACGCGGATCCCGGCCCGCGCGCACCCCTTCACGATCTTCCTCAACTCGGCGTAGCGCCGCCCGTTCAGCGCAGCCTGCTGATAGTACAGCCGCGCGAGCCGCTCCATGACGGCGGGCGGAACCGACGCGCGGCCGGTCGCCGTCCTGAGCGTGGAGTAGACCAGCGGGGCGACGCCGTGGCGCGTGGCCTCATCCAACATTCGCTCCCAGTCGAGCCCGGACCCGAGCAGCGCCTGAATGTCGACGAGGGCGTCCCCCCGGCGGACACACGCGAGGAGCAGTCGGCGTTCGGACGACCGGGAGCGGCCTACAGTCTGGTGACCCGTCCGGGCGCCGCGGGACATTCCCACGTGGCATTTCGGGTATCGACGACGAGGGGGGCGATCTCCACCACCCGCCGGTAGTCAAATTCCAGATGATCCGTGAGAATGACCACGCAGTCGGCCGCGGAGAGTTCCTGATCGCTGAGCCCGACGGCATTGAGGACGTTCCCGTCGACGACGACCGAGGGGACGTAGGGGTCCGCGTACCGGATCTCCGCCCCGCGCTGCTGGAGCTGCGCGAGCACCTCAAGGGCGGGGGACTCCCGTGTGTCGCCTACCCCGCGCTTGTACGCCACCCCGAGCGCCAGAATCCGGGAGCCGTTGAGACAACGGCGCTGGCGATTCAGGCTCTCCTCCACGAGCTCGACCACATAGGCGGGCATGGCGCGGTTGATCTCGTCGGCCAGGTGGATGAAGCGGGCCTCATAGCCGTTGAGCCGCACCTTCCAGGCAAGGTAGCTGGGATCGATTGGGATGCAGTGCCCACCGATTCCCGGCCCGGGGTAGAATGGGAGGAACCCGAACGGCTTGGTGGCGGCCGCCTCGATCACCTCGCGGGTGTTGACACCAAGGCGGCGGCACATGAGCGCGAACTCGTTCGCCAAGGCGATGTTGACGTTCCGGAAGACGTTTTCGTACAACTTGGCCAGGTAGAGAAGCGCCGCAAGGCGCGTGCAGGCCGGCGTGACGCCCCCGACCACTTTCGTGATGTCCCGGAGCTTGAAGGCGCGGTTGCCGGGATCGATCCGCTCGGGCGAGAAGGCGAGAAACACGTTTTCCCCCACGACGGCGCCGCGCGCCTCGAAAAGAGACAGGAGGAGCTCCTCGGTGGTGCCGGGGTAGGTGGTGCTTTCCAGGATCACCAGTTGGCCGGGCCGGAAGCGGGCCGCGACCTCGGCCGCCGCCGCGGCGACGAAGGAAATATCCGGATCCTTTGACTTGCCCAGCGGCGTTGGCACACAGATGATCACGACGTCGCTGTCCGCGAGGACCGCAAAAT
The DNA here is from genome assembly GCA_005883865.1 of Candidatus Segetimicrobium genomatis. Classification (GTDB taxonomy): domain Bacteria; phylum Sysuimicrobiota; class Sysuimicrobiia; order Sysuimicrobiales; family Segetimicrobiaceae; genus Segetimicrobium. Next base: position 2,219 of record VBAO01000342.1, on the reverse strand, counting down.
CCGCCGTCGGCCTGTAGCGACCGGCTCGGAGCAGCGCCGCGAGCTCTTGGCTCTCGACGTCCGGGGTGTGCGGGCGCCCGGCGTTGAGGGCTTCGATCCGGTCGACGTTGGTGTCGATCCCCCGTACGGTGAAGCCCGCGCGTGCCAGCTCCACGGCCAGCGGGAGCCCCACATACCCTTGACCGACGACGCTCACCCGCGCGGTGTGACCCCGCAGGCGTTCGCTCAGCGCCCCCTCAGCCACGGCGTGAGGCTGGCTCATCGTCGATTGGCCCGCGCGATGTCCGCCCGCGCCCGCAGCGTCTCGAGCGCCTGCTCGCACAGCCAGCCGACGGAGTTCTGCGGCACGCCCAGCACTGCGGCCACCGTCTGCCTGGGCAACCGAAACCCGGCCCGCAGCAGCAGTGCGGCGCCCTGGCGCGGGCATAAGTCGCGCAGCAGGTCCCACAGGTGGACCCGGTCACCGCCTTGGGGACAGACCAGACCGTCGAATGGGGGTGGCTGTTGCATCGGATCAGGCAGCACGGCTCAATAGGCGCCCCGGCCGAGAACCAACGGCACGGTGCGCGCCAAGATCGAGAAGTCGAGCCACAAGGACCAATGGCGCACATAGTAACTGTCGAGCGCCACCCGCTGAGTGTAACTGGTGTCGTTTCGCCCGGACACCTGCCAGAGGCCGGTGAACCCAGGGCGCACCCGAGTGTAGAGGAAAAAGTTCTCGCCGTACCGAGAGATTTCATCCGAGACGATGGGCCGCGGACCGACGAGACTCATGTCGCCCCGCAGCACGTTCCACAATTGCGGGAGCTCGTCGAGGCTGGTCTTGCGCAACAAACGGCCCACGCGGGTGACCCGGGGATCGTTCCGCAGCTTCTGGGTCTGATTCCATTCCTCCCGCAATTCCGGATGGGCCGTGAGATACTCTGCCAGACGCCCCTCCGCGTTCCGGACCATCGTCCGGAATTTCCAAAGCTTGAACGGTCGGCCGCCCAGTCCCACTCGTGTTTGAGCAAAGATGACTCCCCCGGGGGAGTCCAGCACGATCAAGACAACGATGGCAAAGAGCAGCGGGAGGGTCAGGAGGCCGCAGACGAGGGCGAGACTGATGTCCAGCGCCCGCTTGGCCGGACGAACTTCCGGCCGGTAGGAAGACCCGGCCTCGCCTCGGACGAGTGCCTCGATGATCGCCATTCAGCCAACAAACACGCGCCGGATCTTCTCAAGAAGAGAGGTCCATGCGTCGCGTGCCTGCCTCCCAGAGCGGCGCCCGTGGCCGTGGTAATGGCCGTCGCCGTCGCCATGGTAGGAGTAGCCGTAATAGCCCTGGACGGGGTGATCGTCGCGGTTGAAGACGATGCCGATGACCTTGGCGGGCTCCATCTGGTTCAGGGCGTCCTCGAGGAGCGCACGCGGGGTCCGGTGCGCCGTCACGACCATCACCAAGCCGTCCACTTGGTCTGCGATCAGGCGGGAGTCCGGGACGGGCACCAGCGGAGGCGTATCCAGCACGACGTAGTCGTACCGCTGACGCATCTCCTGGAAGAGCTCCTCCAGCCGCGGGGACTTCAGCAGCTCGTATGGCACCGCCAGGGGACGACCGGCCGGCAGGACCTCCAGGCGGAACCGGGGATGCCGTCGGACCACATCGCCCAGCGCGAGGGTGGGGTCGAGTATCAGGTCGACGAGGCCGGGACTCTGGGAGACCAACCCCAGGCGATCCCCCACCGACGGCGTCCGCAGATCGAGATCCGAGAGCAGAATGCGGGTATCGGGGGCCTGGGAGAGCGCGCCGGCCAGGTTAATCGCCGTCGTCGTCTTCCCGTCGCCGGCCAAGGCGCTCGTGACCGCGATCAGCCTCTTCGTGGCGTGATTCCGTTCCACCAGATGGCGGAGGATCCGATATCGATCGGCCTCCCACGACGACGGATCGAGGAGGGACGCCAAATGCTCGTCCGCCTGACGCCACTCGTCCTGGCGCGCCGGTGCCGACGCCGGCACGACGCGGGGAGCCATCGCATAACGCATGCTCTCTCGCTCATCTCTCACCACATCAGGTCTGATAGGCATGGAATCCCCTGGGCCGTCAGAATGGAATCAGCATTCGGACCAGCGCTTCGTTCGAGCGCGCAAGGTGGGAGGTGACGCCGACTACGACGGCGACCCCGATCGCCGCGGCGACCCCAGCCAGACCCACCTGCAGACGGCGCCAGCGGGCATCC
>VBAO01000352.1 GCA_005883865.1 Candidatus Segetimicrobium genomatis | reverse complement strand
CTCCTGGTGGATACGTTTACCGAGTTCTACTATCCGTCGATCGGGCGGGCGGCGGTCCGGCTGCTGGAAACCGCGGGGTGTGAGGTGCTCCTCGCGCCCGCCGGCTGCTGCGGCCGCCCGATGATCAGCAACGGGCTGCTGGACGGCGCGCAGGCGCTCGCGCAGGCCAATACGCGCCGGCTCCGGAGAGTGGCGGACGACGGCATCCCCATCGTCGGGCTGGAGCCGTCGTGCACCGTTACGCTCAAGGATGAGTACCCCGATCTCGTCCCGGGCGACGCGGCGGAGGCGGTGGCGCGCCAGACCTTCATGATCGAGGAATTTCTCGTCCACCTCCACGAGCGCGGCGTCCGCCTGCCGTTCGCCCATCGGGCGCGGACCGTCCTCCTGCACGGCCACTGCCACCAGAAGGCGCTGGTGGGCACGCAGCCGTCGCTCGCCGCGCTCCGGTGGCTGCCCGGGGCCGCCGTTCGGGAGGTCGACTCCGGGTGCTGCGGCATGGCCGGGTCCTTTGGGTTTGAGGCGGAGCACTACGCGGTGTCGCTGGCGATGGGGGAGCGCGTGCTCTTCAAGGCCATTCGCGATCTTCCTCCGGACGCGGTGGTGGTGGCCGCCGGGGCGTCGTGCCGTCAGCAGATCCTTCACGGCACGGGCCGGCGCGCGCTGCATCTGGTGGAAGCGCTGGCCGATACGCTGGAGGCTCCCTCGTGACGCCCGGGGGAGGCTATCGTGCGCGGATAGCCTGGGGCCCCCACTGATACGCCCAGACGATCAACACGACGAACAGGACACTCAGGAGCAGCATCGTCCACTCCCCCGCCGTGCGCATCCAGGGGTGTTGGGGGCTCGCGAAGAGCAGGATGCCGAGCGCGAACAGCGCGGACGCCAGGATGACGGTGGCCGCGAGCAGCGCGAGCGCGAGGTAATACGGCGATCCGGTGATCTTCGTCGAGGGCAGTTGCCCCCGAACCTGATGGATGTCGTGGAGATACAGGCCCGACGCGAACCACCCCAGCAGCACGATCAGGCCGACCACCACACCGAAGGACATGAGCCGCGACAAGGTGAGCTGCACCCCCTTCGTCTCTGAGGTATGCCCTGGAGGCCGCCCGATTGGTCATGGGACGGCGCGCGGCGCGATCCCCTGGACGCTGCGTGGGGCTGATGCTACAATGCAGGCGGTCGCGGTGGCCGTAGCTCAAGGGCAGAGCACCAGACTGTGGCTCTGGGGGTTGCGGGTTCAAGTCCCGTCGGCCACCCCAGGCCAAGCCGTCCGACGGAGGCCCGCCATGATGATCCACGACGAACATCCCGTCATGACCGGGGTCGTGGTGGAGTTCGACCGCCGCGCCGGCCGGTGGATCGCGGCGTGCGATGACCCGGGCGGGGAAGAGCGCCTCGTCGTCAACGCCGAAACCCACGAGCGCGCGCAGCGCCTTCTCGATGAACGGTGGCGGGCGCGGCTGGAGCTCCTCGACCGCGACGCCGAGGATGAGCGATAGGGACCGCGGTGCCAGGCCCGGGGTTCGATGTGATCACCGCCCCAAACCCGTCGCCGTTGACGCTGTCTGGGACGAACACCTACCTGATCGGGGCGGGCGGGGAGGCGGCGATCATCGACCCCGGTCCGGATGACGCGGGGCATGTGACCCGCCTGCTCGAGCAGGCGTCGGGCCGGCGCGTGGTCCTGATCCTCCTCACCCATGGCCATCGCGATCACTGCGGCGCGGCCGATCGCCTCGCGCAGGCCACGGGGGCGCCGGTGAGGGGCTGGCGCACGCCGTCGTCCCTCCCTGCGCCGGGGGCAGGGCCGGCCCCCGACGCCCCGCTGCGGGACGGCGAGGAGGTCGCGGTGCCCAACGGGCGGCTGCGGGCGATGCACACCCCGGGCCATGCCCCGGATCACGTCGCGTTTTATTGGGAGGAGCGCGGCGTCTTGTTCTCCGGGGACCTCATACTCGGCCGGGGGACCGTCCAGGTCACGCCGCCGGGGGGCTCGATGGCGGAGTATCTGCGCTCGCTGGACCGGGTGGCCCCGCTCGATCTCACCCTGATCGCCCCCGGACACGGCCCGCTGATCCGGTCACCGCACCGCCGGATCGCGGAGTACCTGGCGCACCGCCGCGACCGGGAGCAGCAAGTGCTCGACGCCCTGGCGGCGGGGGCCGGCACCGCGGAAGAGGTGGCCGCGGTGATCTACCCGGATCTCGATCCCCGGCTGCGGGCGGCGGCGGAGGGGACGGTATCGGCCCACCTCGAAAAGCTGATCGCGGATGGGCGGGTGCGGCGCACCGCCGCCCGGTTCGGAGTGG
>VBAO01000351.1 GCA_005883865.1 Candidatus Segetimicrobium genomatis | reverse complement strand
TCCCGCTTTTCGACCCCGTCCAGTTTGCGGTCGAGATTCTCCTCGCGCTGGATCAGCCGCCGCTCGAGGCGCTGCACCTCTGCGCGCTGCTCCCGAGTTTCGCGCTCGGCGTCCCGCTTGAGCTGGAACGCCTCATCTTTCGCCTCCAGGAGCGCTTCCCGCTTCTTACTCTCCGCCTCTCTCTCCGCCCCACTTCTGGCGTTTTCGAGGATGCGCTGCGCAGCGACCTCGGCCGTGCCTATCTTCGCCTCGCCGGCGAACTTGCGCAGAAGGTATCCAAGGAGGAAGATCCCCAACCCGATGACGCCCGCACCAACGTACATGACGGCGTTCGTGGTGGTCACCCCCTCCGTTTCGCGAATGGCTTTCTAGATCTTCAACCCCTCCATTCCGACCACTGCGGCCAGTGATGGAACCGTACGTTCGATCATTGCGACCATCATGACAATATTGTATCCTGGCGGGTTAGGGGGGTCAAGGAAGGTCCCAAGCCGGCCAAGGAGCGGGTCGATGCAGCCTGATGAGCGCGCGGGAGGAGACGAAGGGACCCCGGCGTCCCCGCGGCTCGGGGCCCCGGTAGGCTGGATCGCCGCCTGTGTGGGGCTGGCGGCGGCCGGCGTCGCCGCGGTCGTCTGGGCGCACGCCTGGCACCGACCGGCCCTTCAGGGAGCGGTCGTCACGCCGCCGGCGCCTACCTACGACTTCAGCCTGCGCGACCAAGATCGCCGCCTGGTGCGACTCAGCGCGTTCCGCGGCAAGGCAGTCGCCCTGACCTTTCTATACACCCACTGCCCGGACATCTGTCCGCTCATCGCGACCAAGATGCATGAGACATACGGGCAACTCGGCGACGCCGTCGCGCATGTGGCGTTCGTGGCGGTGAGCGTCGACCCCAAGGGCGACACCCCGGAGGCGGTGCGGGCGTTTCTGTCGGGGCACCACCTGACCGGCGAGCTCACCTACCTCACCGGCTCGTTTGCGGAGCTCAAGCCGATCTGGGCCGGCTTCTTCATCGGCACGGACGCCCGCGCGGCGAACCCCGAAGCAGGCGCCGCCGCCCCGCCGTCGCCGGGCGTCGTCTCGCACTCGGCGATCGTGTACGTGCTCGATCCGCGGGGCGACCTCCGCGTGTTCCTCCCCGGGAACTTCGATCCCCGGGATCTCGCGACCGATCTGCGGATCCTGGCCCAGGAACCCGGACGATAAAGCGCCGCCATCGCGAGGCGCCCCGTCACATCGCGCGCCCGCTCCCCGCCTGCTCCCCGCTTGCTCCCTGATTCCTCAGCGGGGAGATCCTTCAGCGAGAGGGATCGGAGCCCGGGCATCCTCGAGGACGATCAGGTGATCGGCGTACCGGTGATAATCGGCCCGGCACGTGAGGAGGAAGATCTGCCGGTCCCGGCCGAGCTCGCGCAGCAGGCGTAGCGCTGCGACCATGCGGTGCTCGTCGTACGCGAGGAACGGGTCATCGAGGAAGAGCGGGGGGCGCCGGTCGTCGCACAGCACGTCTAAGAGGGCGAGCCGGAGCGCCAAATAGCACTGATCCACCGCCCCGCTCCCGACTTCGTGGATGGCGACGTCGGCCCACTCCTTGGGCGGCCCGACCCACACGCGGGGAGCGAGGGTGTGTTCATCCACCACGACCCGATCGTATGCTCCGGCTGAGAGCGCCCGAAGATAGTGACCCGCGCGTTCCTCGAGCAGGGCCTTGCCCGGCACGATCGTGCTGCGGTGCGCTTCGAACAGGACGGCCCGCGTCAGCCTGAGCACCTCGGCCAACCGCTGGTAGCGGCCCAGGCGGTCGCGGGTCTCCGCGATATCCTCCTCCCCCCGGGCGAGGTCCTCATGGGGGAGCCGTGTGCCGAGCCGCCCCTCCAGCCTGAGGAACGCCGCTTCGGTCTCGGCGAGCCTGCGCTTCCTGGCGGCGGCCTCGGTTTCGCGGCGCTGGAACGCCGCCGGATCGAGTTGCTTGAGCGCGAGATCGGGGTCGTCCCGCTGGGCTTTGATGGTGCCGAGATCCAGAAGCACCTGCTGATGCTCCGCCGCGATCTCCTCGACCGGCCGCCCGCCGAGCAGGTCGTCGAAAAGGCGGTGCGCCGCCACCTGGCGGTCCCGCGCAGATCGCCGGCGCTCCTCGGCCCTCAGGGTGAGGGACTGTTGGAGGGCTTCCCGCGACGCGGCCTCCCTCCGGATGGTCTCGGCGT